>NZ_JBSFJV010000021.1:0-101156 GCF_053598235.1 Kitasatospora sp. NPDC001159 | reverse complement strand
AGAAGTGTGCTCTTCAGATCTTGGTCCCGCCGCGACCGGCTGCGCATCCGCTACGACCGGTAGCGGAAGCGGATCCGGCCGCGGCTGAGGTCGTACGGGCTGAGCTCCACGAGCACCCGGTCCTGCGGGAGGATCTTGATGTGGTTCTTCCGGACCTTCCCGCTGATGTGGGCGAGCACGATGTGCCCGTTCGGGAGTTCCACCTTGAAGTTGGCGTTGCGCAGGCACTCGACGACGATGCCTTCAACTTCTATGCCATTGGCGGTTTTGGTCATGGCTCTCACCTCTTCGTTCCTTGGTTCACTTGACGCTGTGGTCGGCTGGGAAGCCGCGAACGCCCGGCGGGGCGTCAGCGACGGACGAGTTCCAGGGTGCTGCCCGCGCGCCGGGCGCCGATGCCCTCGAAGAGAGCGGTGGCGGCCGCGTTGGACTCCGTGACCTCGGCCCAGACCGAGGCCGTCCCGCGGCGGTGCAGCGCGTCCAGCGTGTCGGCCAGCAGCGCGCGGGCGATGCCGTGGCGCTGCAGGTCGGCCCGGACGGCGATCAGGCCGATCCGCGGCTGCCGGGTCACCGGTGCCAGCCGGAGCAACCCGACGTACCGGTCGGCCTGTCGGGCCACCGCGTACTTCGACGGGTCGACCACGGTGGTCCCCGCCGGGCGGGGCAGCACCTGGGCCGGCATCGCCTGCCAGCCGGGACCGGCCTCGATCTCGGCGTGCAGGACCTGGTCCAGGGCGCGCAGCGGCGCCTCCTCCGCCTGGCCGAAGGGCACGATGGTCACGCCCGCCGGGGGCCGCACCGGGCCGAGCCCGGTGACCTGCGGGTCGGTGGGCACGACGTAGCCCCACTCGCGGCGCACGGTCGTGAAGCCGGCCCGCTGCCAGGCGGAGATCGAGTCGCGGTCGGTTTCGTCGGCCACCGCGTACAGCGGCGCCGGCAGGTCCGCCGGCATCGCTTCGGCGATGCGGTCGAAGACCTCACCGTGCCACGCGTCGATGCTGACGAAGAGTCGGCCGTCTGGCCGGAGCGAAGCGTCGCCGCGGCCGACCACCTGGTCGCCGTCCACGGCCTGCCACTCGGTGTCCGACACCCGCGTGACCACAACGCCGGTGCTGGGAATGGAATGCGAAACGTTCATGGTGTTGCCTTTCGGAAGTGCCTTCTTCGAGGCGCTCCCGGGCGACACCAAGGTCAATCGCCCGCCGTGACGGAAAGGGGGAGCACCCACACGGATACAGCCTTCATGGGTGTCACCTCCTCGCGTTGTCTCACGGCTGCGCAGACAGTAGCAGCCTCCGATGTGCCCGCCCAACCCATTTGATTGATGCACGGGGGTCCGCCCGCACGCCCGTGGCGGGCGAACCCCGGTGGACGGTCAGGCGAGGGTCTCGCAGAGGTTCTCCACCTGGTGCTGGACCAGCACCTCGACCTGGCGGTCCGGGTGCGCCAGCAGCACCGCGCCGCCACTGAACGGGTAGTCGCCGACGGCGTGGTACGGGTTGCCGTGGTGGATCTCGGCGGAGATGTGCGAGGTCCGCGGGACGACCCACAACAGCCTGCGCGCTTCCCACGCGGCGCTGATCGAGGCGGCCTGGCCGCGGCTGCGCACCAGCTTCGACACCGACCTCGCCTGGCGCTGGCAAGTCCAGCGCGAACAGGGGCTGCGCGGAATGCTGGCCGGCCTGTATCCGGGCAGCCGATGGCGCGGCAGCACGCTGGAGATCGCGGTCGCCAAGCAGGTGGAAGTCCGTCCGGAGGGCGGTGGTGTCCTGCTAATGCCGTCCGCGCAGTGGACCGGGGAGCCGCTGTGCGGCCCGCTTCCGGACAGGTCGCTGCTGCTCTACCCGCGCTCACCCCGCTGCCCTACCTCGCCGAGGAGTCGCCGACACCCGGGGCGGACCCGGACGAACCGGCGGCAGCCCTGCTCGGGCGGACCCGCTCCGCGATCCTCCGGCTGACGCTACGCGAGCCGACCTCCAGTCAGCTCGCCCGTGAACTGGGCATCTCGGTGGCCAGTGCCTCCGAGCACGCCCGGACGCTGCGGCGGACCGGGCTGGTCAGCACGGTGCGGGCCGGCCGAGCGGTGCGACACAGCTGCACGCAGCTCGGCCATCGGCTGCTCGCCGCCGCGCAGGCTCCAGCACCGCAGCCCGCCCGGCCACGCACGGTCGGCGGCAACGTTCTCCTCCCTGCTCCCCACCATCAACTTCCGGGCGCCGCCAGCTGACGAGCCCACGACCCCTGCGGGGCCGGCCGCCACGAGTCGGAGTGAGCCAACCGGCCACGCACGGGCACGTACGGCATCGACGCCCCCTGCAGCACGCGGCGGTCACAGCCTTGACGGATGCCCTTTGGGGGATCCGCCCGGGGAAGCCGAGGCGGCCGCCGGGGACAGGGGAGTTCCGAAGTCGAGCATCCGCCGGTCGTATTCCCTCTGGTGCGCTCGGATCTCGTCCGTGTTGTCGATAGCCCAGGTGTGCAGCCGGCTGAACGGCTCCCGCAGGGATTCGCCGAGCTGGGTCAGCGAGTACTCGACCCCGACCGGCGAGGTCGGCAGCACCCGGCGCCTGATCATCCCGTTGCGCTCCAAGCGGCGCAGAGTCTGGGTCAGCACCCGCTGGGTCACCCCCTCCAGCTGACGCTTGATTTCGTTGAACCGCTTGGGCTCGCTGAGGACCGTCAGTACGGTCATCGACCACTTGTCGGCGATCTGCTCGAGGATCGGGCGGCTCGGGTCGTCATTGGGTCGACGGGCGCCGTCGACGGCGGCGCCGGCCTCGGAAGTGGCCATGATGCTCCCCCTCACATGCGCGGCACACAGCAGGAAGTGCGCCGGAAACATGAGCATGCCACATCAGGCTGGTATTCAGTTATATATGGTCATATTGAACAACATTGCTGTGTTCCGAGGCCCCTCAGCCGATCGCGCGGGACGTGAACCCCCTGATGCCGATCGCCGCGGCGACCAGCAGCGCGAAGAGCAGCACCAGGACATCGGTCCACAGGGCGATGGACGCGTGATCTGGCAGCGTCGCGGCTCGAAGGCCCTCGCTGACGTAGGTCAGCGGATTGAGCGCGGAGATCACCTGGAACCATCCGACGTGGCCGAGTGACGACCACGGGTACTGGACGGATCCGGTGAACGTCACCGGGGCCAGAACCAGCGCGAAGGTGACACTGATGCGGTCCGGGGCGATCACCGTGCCCAGGACCAGCCCGATGCCGGCACCGGTCGCCGAGCCCAGTGCGAGGACGAGCAGCACACTCGGCCAGGCCGTCAGCGCCCAACCGGAGGTGCCGAGTACGAGGAAGCCGGTCGGGGCCATGACCAGCCCGGCGAACAGACCGCAGAGCGTCCCGAAGACCAGCTTGGCCACGGCCACCAGAGGTCCCGGCAGCGGCGCGAGCAGCCGGTCCTCGATCTCACCGGACCAGGAGAAGTCCATGATCAGCGGCATCGCGGTGTTCTGCAGGGAGACCAGCAGCGCATTGAGCGCCATCACACCGGGAAGCAGCGTCGCGCCGAAGTCGCCCCTGGTGTAGCCGGCTTCGTCCAGCACCTTGCCGAAGACGAAGAACAGCAGCAGCGGTTGGACGATCACCTGCACCAGGAAGGCGGTCGGCCGCCGGGTCGTGGTGAACACGTCGCGCCACAGAACCGCGAGGAAGGTCCGCAGCACCGACCCGAGATCGTACCGCGGCCGCCCCTCGGCGGCATCAGGGCGCGCGTCCTGCTCTGCGGTCTCCGCCGACGTGGTCACCGCAGTTCCCTTCCGGTCAGACTGATGAAGACGTCCCGCAGGCTCGGTCTGGCGACCGACAGGTCGACCAGGTCGGCCCCCTCCCCCCGGTCCACGACGGTGCGCAGCACATCCGGCAGCAGCGTGGCCGGGTCCTTCTCCGTGCGTACCCGGAAGCAGCCGGACGACGCGTCGTGTTCGACGGCGTCGGCGCCGGGCAGCTCCGCCAGCGCGGCGGCGATCGTGTCGGCCGACTCCTGCGTGACGCGGGCCTGCGCGGTGATCGTGGCGCCGCCGGGGAGCGCCGCGGTGAGCGCGCGCGGCGTGTCCAGCGCCAGCAGCCGACCGTGGTCGACGATGCCGACGCGGTCGGACAGGCTCTCGGCCTCGTCCATGTCGTGCGTCGTGAGCACCACGGTGACGCCGCGGTCGCGCAGTTCGCGGATGCGCTCGTGCAGGAAGAGCCGCGACTGCGGGTCCAGCCCGGTCGAGGGCTCGTCCAGGAACAGCACCTCGGGAGCGTGCATGAGCGCCCGCGCGATCACGACCCGCTGGGCCTGGCCGCCGGAGAGCCGCTCGACCCGCTGGCCGGCCTGGTCGGTGAGCCCCATCAGTTCGAGCAACTCCGCCGCGCGGCGCAACCGTTGCTCGCGACGGACGCCGTGGTAGCGGGCGTGGAAGAGCAGGTTCTGTCGCACGTCCAGTGAGCGGTCGAGGTTCTGCCGCTGCGGCACCACGGCCAGCAGGCGTTTCGCCGCGGCGGGGCGGGCCACCACATCCGTGCCGAGGACCAGGCATCGGCCCGAGGTCGGCAGGATCCGCGTCGTCAGCACGCCGACGGTGGTGGACTTTCCCGCCCCGTTCGGGCCGAGCAGGCCGAAGACCTCACCCTTCGCGACGGTGAAGCTCAGACCGTCGACGGCGGGCGGCGCCTGCGGATGGTAGCGCTTGACCAGGTCGGTGACGGTGACGGCGTGGTTCATCTCGTGCTCCCCTCTCCCGCGGTCCGGCTACAGACGACCGCCGCTGTCGACGAAGCCGATCAGGTCCTGGATCCTGTCCATCGCCGTCACCCCGTTCACGTCCTCGACGGCCCGGGAGACCACGTGGCAGACCAGGTTGCGCTCCAGCTCGCCGATGCCGATCCGGTACATGTTCAGATACAGCCAGTTGAGGACGACCCGGTACTGCTGGAAGGTGTTCCAGCCGCCGAGTTGGTCGGCCGCCCCCCGGTGGCCGCCGAGCGTTCGGTGGAACGGGCTGCGGTCGGACCAGGCGCTCCAGCTCGAACCCCACTCCTCCGGTTGGCCGTTCGCGTCGGTGTCGAGCGCCAGCTCCCCCGCCCGGATCAGCTCGTTGGCCTGGTTGCGGTAGCGCAGCAGGGTGTCGAGCAGGCTGCCGAACGGCAGCACCTCGTGGTGGTCGGCCGTCGCGGTGATGGTGACGACCCGTTGCCTGAAGCGCTCCGCATTGGTCTCGTAGACCCGGTCGAACCGCTCGCGCAGACCGTCGGGGTGCTTGGCCAGGAAGGCGTCGGCGTGCCCGCGGTAGGAGAGGTAGCCGTAGGTCACCGGCGGCAGGAACCGGTGCGCCGCCGCGATGAACAGGTCGACCGCGAGCGCCATCCTCGAACCGCCGCCGCGGACCCGGTCCAGGACGGCGAAGACGGTGTCGTTGGTGTCCACGTAGTAGTCGGCGAGCAGGTCAGCCGCGGCCTGCCCACCGAGGACGGAGAGGCGCCGGTCGAAGGGCTCGACCTCGACGGAGTTGTTGGCCGCCCACGGGGTCAACGGCCCCTGCTCGCGCTCGTACCGGGCGAGCCGCCGATGCTGCTCCAGCGCGGCCTGCTCGTCGAGCACCGCCGTGGACGGGTGCGCCCGCAGATACGCGCCGAGGATGTCCGCCATGGCCGGAGCGACCACGGTGTCGAAGGTCTCGGCGCTCGCCTGGATCGGGATGCGGACGTGCGGCCCGCGCCGCCAGTGCGGCTGGAACCAGACCCGGGAGGTCGCGGGGGCCACGGCGCGAAGGAACGGGCGCACCGCGTCGAGCAGCAGATCGGTCCGGTCGCCGTCGTGATGGTAGACGTTCACGCTTCGCCAGGAGGACTCCGTCATCGCCCATCTCCTTGACAGTTCAGCTCGATCAGGAATTCGGTCACCCGTGGCAGGCCCTCGTGGTCGGTGAGCGCCGTCTCCGGCTCCGGCACGACCTCGGAGAGGACCGCCGCTGCGGCCGGATCGGCGGCCAGCTTCTCGAAGGCCAGCACCAGCGGCGGCGAGCCGATGTCGACCAGCATCGGCTTTCGGGCCCGGTCGCGGGCGAGTGAGCCCGCCGAGCCGTCGCCCAGTCGCAGCACGGAGACGAAGAACCGGGGTGGGATGCCGTGTTCGGTCAGCCAGGCTGCCAGCAGGAACAGGAAGTCCGCGTCGGACTGGCCGGCCGCGCGGCGCGGTAGGGTCCCCGGCTGGGCCACCCAGGCGGCCCGTCTGAGCACCACGCGCCCGACGTCGAGCCGCGGCGCGTGCAGGACCCGGCCCGTCCCGGTCCCCGCGGCCGCGTCGTGCTGCAACGGCTGGTCGGGCCGGAGCAGGATCGGGTTCTCGCCGAACGCCTCCACCAGCAGGGCCATCACCGGGGGGAGCTGTCGCTCGTAGGAGAGCCCGCCGTGGACGGGGCGGACGGCCGTTCCGTCGTCGAGCAGGACCGGCAGACCGTCTGCTCCCACGCCGACGGTCAGCCGGGCGGGCGGCGGGTAGTCGAGGCGCTCCGGCAGGGCGAACTCGCGCTGGTTGAGCGAGGTGGCCAGGGTCTGCGCGAACTCGGCGTACCTGGCCCCGCCCGGATGCACCGCCGCGACGGGGAGCGGATCCTCGCCGACGGCGCTCAGCAACCGGCGCAGCTGGGACCGGCCGCGGCCGAAGCCGGAATTGACCGCGTTGACGACCAACTGCCCGCCGTCGTACTGGGCGTAGACCGCGACCGACCCCACCGGGCGCACCCAGGCCGGGAGCGCGTCCAGCACCCGTGCGATCCGCCGCCGGTCCGGCAGCGAACGCCGGACCTCGCCGATCAGGCCGACCAGTCGGCGCACCTCCGCGATCGGGCTGGCGGCCAGGGTCCCGGTCAGCCCGGTCGCGGCGAAGGCGACGGCGGCCGGGTGCAGGCGCATCGCCTCACGGCCGCCCCGGACCAGCTCGGCGTAGAACCGGTCGAACGGCACCGGCGTCCGCGCTCCGAACCGCTCCCTGACGAACGAGGCGACCGCCAGCTTGAACGGCAGCGTGTGGTCGAAGACGGCCAGCAGCCGGCAGGCGAGGGCCAGATCGTCGAGGGCCGCCTGCCACGACGGCAGACCCGCCTCGACCACCACGCCGGGGATGACCGACTGCTCGGTCACCACGTCCCGCAGCCTTCCGGTGACGCCGAGCGGCGCGAGGCGTTCGGACAGCGTCGCCCCGAGCGCGGCCCGCCCGGATCCGTCGGCGTGCGCGTAGGCGCGCAGCGTCTCCCGGACCGGCGCCAGCTCGGGCGCGCACCGCGTCAACTGGCCGAGCGGGTCTGGGCCGTGCTCGTCGAGATCGGACCGGGCCAGCAGCAGTCCGGCTGCCAGCAGCGAGCGCAGATACCCGGCGGCCTGTTCCGGCGGTGCGGGAAGTCCGGCGGTCAGCTCGGCGAGGGTCGGCCGGGCCGCGGCGGCCCGCAGGCAGTGCCGCAGCGACGCGGTCAGCGGCAGGCTGAGCAGTTCCTCCCGCGGCGCCGGGCCGAGGAACTGGACGGCGCCCGACACCACCCGTGCGCTCGGGTTGACGGCGACCCGTGTCCTGGACGCCCCGGCCCGTTCTGCGGCCAGCGGGACCAGCGCCGCGAGGTCGAGCTCGACGACCGACCGGGCCGACGCGGTCGCGGTCCAGCGCAGCGCCGGACCGTCCGGGACGAAGCGGCCCAGGCCGCTCGCGGTGAAGGTGCTGAACGGGCTGGTCTTGACGGCGGCCCGGGCGACGTAGACGGCCAGCCGGATCAGCTCCCCTCGGCCCGGCCTGCGCCGCAGCACCTCGCGCAGGGTGGGGCTGGCATGGGCGAGGCCCTGGTCGAAGCGGGGGTGGTTGCCGATCTCCCGCAGGTCGGCGGTCACGGCCCGCTCCGCCTCGGCCAGCAGCGCCGGCAGCTCCGCGCGCTCGGCCCGGTACCGGCCCACGCTGTGCCCGAACTCGGCGACATCGGCGGCCAGTTCTTCGCCGAGGGCGGCGGCGACCAGCGGATCGGCCAGCAGCCGCGAGGTGTCCCGCAGCTGGTGCACGCGGCGCCGCAGTGCGACCAGCTTCGGCTTGGCGGCCGGGTCCGGGAGCGCTCCGATCACCGCGTGGCAGCGGTCGGACAGCGCGGCCGCGCGGGCCGTCAGTTCGGTGGCCGTGTGCGCCGTCGCCAGCAGCGCGTGGCGCAGCCGCTTGTCGACCAGCCGCTCGGTCACGGTCGCCGGCAGGCCCGCGACCCGGACCCCGAAGGTGGGGGCAACGGTGGTGGGGTGATGGCTGCTCATGGGAACGGGTGGGGGTGGGGGTTGATGTCGGCGTCGGTGAGCGGGTACGGCGCGTGGCCGAGCCGGTACGGCACCTCTCGCAGCCGGGGCAGGCCGGTGGTCCGCCGGTTGCGGTGACCGAAGGTCATCGGCAGCGCGCCGGGCGCGATGACCTTCACGCAGTGCAGGCCGGCGGCCTGGTGCAGCGACGCGGTCTGGTCGACGACCACCACGTCCATGCCGCCCGCCAGCATCCGGCCGACGGCCTCGGTCAGGTCGTCCCGCAGGTCGGCGTGGTGCGGCCAGGGGCCGCGGCCCAGGCGGTCCCAGCCGACGGTGCGGTCGGGGCCGGAGAGCAGGAAGGAGAAGCGGTCGAAGGCCTCCGGGGTCGCGCTGCACAGCGAATGGTCGGTCATCACGCGCACCAGCTCGGGATCGGCCGTCATCCGCCGGGCCCGCTCGGCCTCGGCGGGGTAGCGGCGCAGCTCCTGCTCGACGATGGGCGCGAGCTCGCCGAGGGCGCTGAGCACGGCGGCGGCCGGGTCCAGGGCCGATCCGCTGGTACAGACGACCTGGGGCCGCGCGGGGTCGCCGCTGGTGTCCTGTGCCAGCACCCAGAACGCCGGGATCGCCTCGGCCAGGGTCGTGTCGAAGACCCGCACCTGGTAGCCGGTCCGCTCCAGGCGTTCGACGACCAGCCCGATGCGCGGGTCGGGCGCGCGGGCCAGGTCGACCTCGGGCACCGGCATCCTGGCGTACCAGGTCATCAGGAAGGCGTCGCGCTCGACGACCTCCAGGATGCCGTGCAGGATCGCCTCCTCCAGGCAACCGCCGAGCGCGCAGCCGTTGGAGATCTCGAAGGTGAAGGGCTTGTCCGCCTCGGCCCCCGGCTGCCAGGTCGTCCGGTAGTAGGCGTGGCTCTCCGGGACGAGCACCGGCCGGGCGAGGCCGAACGAGTATCCCCACACCCAGGACACCACCGCGTCCTCGGTGAACGGCTGGTAGCGGCCGTCCGGGTCCGGGTGGCGCTCCGGCGGGAACAGGCCGAGCGTGCGCGGGTCGAGGGCGTCGTCCGCGAGTTCGGCGTAGCTGCCGCGCACCGTGGTGCGCTTGCCCCAGGGCCACTGGCCGCCCAGACGTTCCAGGGCCTCGGCGACCGCGGTGACCCGGCAGGAGGAGTAGTCGCGGCCGCGCCCCCAGCCCGCCTCACCGCGGTAGCCGTACTCGGCCAGGACCGCCTCGGCCAGCGGGAACCGTGCGTCCCGCATGCCGTTCGGCGGGGCGACCACGCCGGTCTCGGCGTCCACGTACCGGCCGGTCAGCTCGGACTCGGAGAGGTCGCGAACCCTGGTGGCCCCGCGCCGCGGCTTGGGCCGCGGCCGCAGGGCGATCGTGGCCAGGGCGGCGCTGTCCTCCGGCGGCGCCGCGCAGACCCGGCACAGCGGGTCGGGCAGGAACGAGTGCCGGGCGAGGGAGAGGTCCCGCAGGCCCAGGTACCAGCAGCAGTCCGCGGCCGCGCCGGTGTGCAGCAGCTCGCGCACGGTCTCGGCGGCGAAGGAGGACAGCCAGAGCGAGGGCCGCTGCGCGATCCGCTCGTCCTTGCGCAGTTCGGCGGTCCACTGGTCGCGGCGGGGCGCGGCGGACCGCCAGGTCTGCACGCACCACGCGCAGCCGGGCTCGCCGGGCCGCACGACCGGGCCGATCACGACCCGGTCGAGCTCGGTCCACACCGGCAGCCAGGGCTCGCCCCGGTCGTGCGCGGCGGCCCAGTCGCCGGTGTCCCACCCGTCGTGCGCCACCACCAGAAGGGACGGCGGACGCCTGGCGATGGCGTCGGCCAGCAGGCCGTCGCCGAGTACCGTCTCACTCATGCGCCCACCTCGCTGCGCTCGGCGGTCTCTTCGCTAAACGCGCACCTTTCGATGATGAGCTCGCTCCGCTCACTCATGCGCGCACTCTCCCTCACCACGTCAGCCGGAACTCAGGGCGCAGCCCGGCCGGGTGCTCGGTGCCCAGCTGGGCCATCAGCAGGCTCCGCTTGCGCCCCTCCAGACCGAACCACTGGTCCAACAAGTGCGTGAGCACGTCGTTCTGGATCCGGCTCGCCACGTCGATCGAAGCGGCGGCCAGGCAGGCCCGGTGCAGCGCGGCGCCGGCGGCGGCCTGTTGCACCCGGTACCAGCGGGCGCCGAACCGCGCCTCGGCAGCCTCCGCGTCGCCGACCGGCAGCAGCCACAGGTTCGCGGTTCGCGCGCCCTGTTGGGTCAGTGCGGCCAGCGCGGCCTCGCGCAGCCGCTGCCGGGGGTCGCCCTCGGCGACCAGCTCCAGCTGGTGCTCGTCGGGGAGGTAGCGGTAGGCCCCGGACGGGACGCCGGTCACGTCGGCGACGACGCAGTAGAACTCGACCAGATTGGCCGGCAGGTCCCAGCGCGCCTGCTGTCCGTAGGCGGTGAGGACGGTGGCCAGCGCGCCGGGCGACATCGGGTCGCCGTTGAAGCCGCGCATGGCCGCGTGCCGGGTCAGGGTGCCGGCCCGCAGGTCGGGTGCGGCCAGCGGCAGGCTGATCCGCTTGCCGTCCCCCGCAGGGGAGGTCGGCAGGGGCTCAGGGCCGGGACGGCTCTGAGCGAGCACGGCGGCGTGCGCGCCGTGGGCGCGCGGGAAGGCCGCGAGCGACGGGCCGCGTACGGCGGGCGGCGTCGGTGGGAGCAGTTCGACGAGCGCGTGCACTCCCTCCTCACGGGGGTCGAGGCCCAGCAGTTCGGTGAGGTCGGCGTCCGGGAAGCAGAGCCGGGCCGTGGCCTCCTGCTCGCCCGCGACCGCCAGCGCCTGCGCCACCTGGATGCCGGCCTCCAGACAGGCGAGCCGGTAGTGCATCTCGCCGTACTTCGCGGCCAGCCGCCAGAACACGTTGGTCTGCACGAGCACCGTCGCGGCCGGCCGGGAGGCGACCTGGGCGCGGTAGTCGCCCGCGCGCAGACGCACCAGGTCGTGGCGGGCCGGATCGTAGTAGTGGACGCCGGTCGGCACCTCGGAGTCGGGACCCGCGATCACGTACCACTCGGCGCTGTAGCGGGCGCCGCCCGACGGTGTCGGACGCCTGGTCACCAGCCACTGCAACGGGTCGTCGTCGGGGATGGCCTCGAAGCTGTCGGTGAAGGGCAGCATGTCCAGCGGCGTCAGCCACTGCGCGCGGGTGATGCCGCCGAGGTCGGCGAGCAGCCGGCCGAGCCGGTGCCCGGCGCGCTCCGGCGGCCAGGGCAGCGGATGCCGCGGCGCGCCCGGGTAGCTCTTGACCACCCGGGGCGGGAACGCCTGCGGGTCGGCCACCTCGGTCGGCGTGTGCACGTCCTCCTGGTAACGCATGACCTGGTCGCTCATGGGTCACACCGCACACAGGTCGAACGCGGTCCGGGTCAGCAGCAGCCGCAGGTGGGACTCCTGGGCCAGGCTGATGCCGAGCCGGTTGCACATCAGGTGCGCGCACCGCTCCACGATCAGCTGCGGCACCAGGTGGTTGATGTGGTCCAGCACCTCGGCGGGCGCCTCGAAGCTCGGATAGGCGTCCAGCCGGCCCAGCAGCTCCAGTTGGACCAGGGTGTCGTTCAGCTCCCTGGTGCTCGCCAGCCAGCCGTTCGCCACCGATCCGTCGGGCAGCGCCACGCCCCGCGTGGCCGCCCACACCGCCTCCAGGGTGGAGCGCAGCTGGGCCTTGTTGGCCTCGAAGTACCGCTCGAACTCCGGCGTGCCGATCAGCTGCGCCGCCTGACCGCCGCTCTCGACCATGAACCGGGCCTGGTAGGCGAGTTCGGGCAGGATACCGGTGAACAGGGTGCGGTTGGCGGCCAACATGGCGAAGGCGTCCATGGCCCGCTGCCCCGGCTTGCGACCGCGGGCGATCAGCTCCACCGCCAGCGCGCTGGCCGCCATCAGCTGCCGCTCGACCGCCTCCAGCGAGCGGCCGGTGCCGAACACCTCGGTCTCCGGCACGTAGTCGACGAAGGCGACCGAGTTGTCCGGGTGGAGCACCGTGTCGTAGTCGGCCATCCGCTCCAGCGCGGCCAGGCCCGGCGCGGAGTCGGCGTACTCCTGGGGGGTCATCGAGGACTCCGACGGCGAGGCGCGGTAGAACTCCGCGGCCGTCTCCTCGATCACGGACCGCACCTGCGCCGCCTGCTCGGGGCTGGTGAGCACCCGCAGCCGGACGTGCGGGCCGCCCTCCCAGTAGCGCAGGAAGAAGAAGCCCTCGGCCTGCCCGGCCAGGCGCAGCCGTTCGACGACGGGCCGGACGGCGCCGACGACCACGGCGTCCTGGTCACCGTGGTAGAAGAGGTGGGCGCTGACCCAGGTGCGTGCGGCCGTCTCGGGCATCTCCGGCATGTCGGCCATGGCGGACGTGGCAGACGTGTGAGACGTGTCAGACATAGGTGACTCCGGGCTCGTTGAGTTCCACGATGTACTCGGCGACGCGCTCGCCGCGGATCCGGCCGGGGTCCGGCAGCATCTCGCTGATCTGCACGATCGCGTTCGGCTCGGCGAGCCGGCGTTCCAACCCGAGCAGCAGCAGCGTGCTCGCGAAGTCCACGTAGGTGGGTTTGGCGTCGTTGCCCGTGCCCCGGCCGCCGCCCTGGGCCAGGACGGCAGGGTCGAGCACGGTCACGAAGCACCGCTCGGGGATGCCGTGTTCGGCCAGCCACGCGGCGGTGCGCAGCATCCACGCCGCGTCGGTGGCGGCCTCGGCGCGCCGCGGCAGCCGGTCCGCACGGGTCATCCACATCGCGCGGCGCAGCACCACCTTGCCCACCATCAGCCGCGGCAGGTGGCGCACCCCGCTGTCGGCGCGCGGGTCCGAGGTCATTCGCAGTTCGGTGTGGGCGCCGAACCAGGTGTTGGACTCGCCGAAGGCCTCGACCATGAACCGCGCGGTGGGCGGCAGCAGCCGGTCGCCGAGGCCCGGGTGGACGGGGCAGATCTGTTTGCCCAGCCGCCGTGACACCAGCTGGAGCAGCCCGTCGCCGCCGAGCCGTACCGACAGGTCGTTGACGGGCAGCAGGTCGTCCGGGTCGCGCACGCTGCGCACGCCGGGGTAGTCGACGACCAGCCGCACCCCCGGCTTCCTGACGTTGACCGCGGACCTGGCCACGGCCTCGAACTCGGCGAAGAGCACGTCGCCACGGCTGGCGGCCAGCCCCTGTTCGGCCGGTGCACCGGCGCGCAGGTCGAGCCCGTCCAGGATCTGCCGCACCCGGTTCCGGCCGCGGCCGAAACCGCAGCTGATGGTGTTGACCACCAGCTCCGGGCCCTGCGCGGCGTCGGCGAGCTGGCAGTAGGCCGCGACGGAGGTGGGGGTGCGTACCCAGCTCGGCCACTCCTTGGCCAGCGTGCGCACCTCCTCCGGGTCGACGCGGACCACCCCGTCCGGGTCGGGCACCCGCTCGCCCAGCAGCCGCTTGCCGGCGGCGCGCAGCCGCTGCAGCTCGCGCAGCGCGTCCCCGGTGTCGTCCCCGTCCGCGCCGTCCTGGTCGCAGGCCGCGGGGGCGCCGGTCTGCTGCTGAGCCAGCACGTCGCGGTAGAACACCAGCAGCGGGACCTCGGCCCCGGCCGGATACCGGCTCTGGAACAGCCGGCTCAGGGTCAGCTTGGTGGGCAGGTCCGGGCCGATCAGGCCGAGAAGGGTGCGCACGGCGTCCAGGTCGTCCAGCAGGGGCTGCCACCGCTCCAGGTCCAGCACGGCGGCGGTGCCCGGGTGGACCGCGTTCTCGTAGAAGCTGTACCGGGCGAACTCCTTCGCCAGCTTGGGGTTGTGCAGGTGGGCGTGGTCGCCCGCCTCGCGCAGGGCCGTGTCCAGGCCGCGGACCACGGCGTCACGCACGGCGACCCGGGCTCCGGGGGAGGCGATGGTCGGGTAGCTCGACAACGCCTCCTGCACTCCGTGCAGGGTCCAGTCCAGCTTCTGCAGACCGGGCTGCCGCAACTGGTGCAGCCAGGCGCGCAGTTCGGCGACCGGGTCCGGGATCTGGTCGGCGAGCGGCGGGACCAGCTCCAGCACGCCCAGGGTGACCAGGCGGCGCAGGAACACGTCGACCTGGTGTCCGTCGGCCGCCTGTGCGAGCAGTGCGCCGCGCAGGTCGTCCAGGGTGGTCTCGTGCGTGGGCGCTTCGAGCACCCGGCGCAGCGTCGGCGTGAGCGCCAGGCTGTGCACGTGCTCGACCGGACGGCGGCCGAGGAAGACCAGCGTGTCGTCGACGACCGTGGCGCTCGGGTTGATCCGGATCCGGCAGCCGCCGACGACCTCCGGGCGTTCGCTGACGGCGCGGGCGATCCGGTGCAGCGAGCCGATGCTGACCTCGGTGCCGGTCGGCGCGGCGAACCGACCCTCCGCCAGCCGTCCGGACAGCTCGACGATGTCGTCGGACCGGCCCCAGGCGGCCAGTCCGCTGGTGGTGAAGGTGGAGTAGGGGCTGGTCTTGGCGGCGGAGCGGGCCAGGTACTGGGCCAGCCGCAGGATGCTCTGGCGCTGTGGCGCGCGTCCGGTGGCCAGCCACTTGTGCAGGGCCAGGAACATGTCCGGATTGGCGTGCACCAGCCCCAGTTGGAAGGCCGGCAGTCGGCCCGCGTCACGCAGCGCCTGGCAGCTCGCCGCCCAGTCCTGTTCCAGCTGCTGCGGCAGCTCCGCCTGCAGCCGATCACGTTCGGTGAGCTTCGCGGACCACTGCCGTAGCGGGGCGGTGAGGTCGGCGGGCACGTCGGCCAGTCGAGCGGGATCGACGCGGCGGCCGCGGTGCACGGCCCGGCGCACCGCGACCAGCCCGGCCTTCGCCTCGCCGTCGCCGAGGGCGCCGATCGCCGCGTGCAGCAGCTCCGACAGCTCGCCGGCCGCCTCGGAGATCTCGGTGCGCAGGCGCACCAGTTCCCGGGCGGTCCCCCAGCTCCGTACGCAGCGCAGGCCCTCCAGTGCGACGGCCGGGCTTCCGGCGAGCCGGACCACGGCGGCCGGGCCGAGCCCGTACCGCGGTGCTCCCAGGCCGGCTTCTCGCAGGCTCTCCATCACTCCACCGCCTCCGGCTCGACGGGCACGATCAGGCGTCCGCCCGGCCCGGTCCTGGCCAGCAGGATCTGGAAGACCGGGGTGTGGCGCTGCTCGGTCAGGCCGAGGGCCGCGCGGACCCCCTCGGCGTGGTAGGCGTTGACGATGCGGCCGGACAGGCCCTGCGCGGCCGCGGCCACGCAGACGCGGTGGGCGAGCAGCCCGGCTTCCTGGTTGATCACGCGGTAGCCGCGGTCGCCGAAGGTGTCGAAGGCCCAGTCGCGGTCGCCGACCAGGTGCACGATGGCGTTCATGTGTGTGAAGACCGGTCCGGGGATGGTGACGCGCTCGATCGCGGTGACGGCGTCCAGGCCGGCGTCTGCGGCGGCGGTGGCGTCGCCGCGGGTCTCCACTCGGGCGACCGGGTGCAGCGCGCCGGTCTCCGGGGCGAGCCGGTAGGCCCCGGCCGGGATGCCGGTGAGATCGCCGACGGTCAGGTAGATCTCCAGCGGGGCCGGTGCTCCGGCCGGGACGGCGTCGCTGACGACCCCGGTGCGGATCCGGGCCAGTCGCGCCCACAGCTCGACTCCGTCGACCCGTGAGGCGACCGGCCGGAAGATGCCCGGCCCAGAGTCACGCGCGCGCAGCACCGCGGCCAGGCCCGGCTCGGGGACCTCGGTCGTGGGCAACGGCCGCGGCTCGGCGTCGGAGACGGTCGGCGCGACCGGTACGGCCGTCGCGAAACCCGTGGTGTCGGTGCGCAGGGATGCGCGGTTGACCTCGGTCAGCACGGGGCAGGCCTGGGGGACGCGCAGACCGCTCGGGACCACCGGCGGCTCGATCGCCTCGATGGTCGCGGCCAGCGCCGCGGCCGTCTCCGCGACCGGCCTGCCCGTCGGACCAGCGCCGGTACCGGCCTCGGCGAGGTGGAACGGCAGCACCAGCAGGGCCGGTTCCTCGTCGCCGTCGAGCCCGAGCAGCTTGTCGACCGGCTCGTCCAGGAATTGGTGGTGCACATGTGCCCGCAGGCCCATGGCCCGGGCGACCAGGTCGAGGTTCCCTGCGACCAGACCGGCTTCCTGGGTGCACAGGCGGTAGGCGTAGTCCCGGTAGATGTGGGCGGCCTTGGAGAAGAGCCCGGAGAGCACGAACACGGCCTGCGGCACCGGGCCGCCGGTTCCCGTCGCCCGGGTGAGCAACCCCCGGTGGTCGCCCTCGCGCAGCCGTACCAGCGCGTGGTGCGGGGCGTCGTAGTGGTAGGCGCCGTCGGCCAGGCACACGTACAGCTGGACGCCGAACAGGCAGCGTGCCGAGGCGACCATCCGGTGGTAGGGCCAGGTCCCGTTGGTGTCGAACTCCTGCCGGGAGATGCCGTAGCCGTAGTGGAGCAGCGTGGACAGGGCCAGCTCGTCGAAGGCGTCCACGGGGCTCAGTTCGGCGGGCAGCCTGGTGGTCAGCGGGCGGCGCGGCAGGCCCCGGTAGATCTTGAACTTCAGCGGCTCGTCCGGGTTGTCGTACTCCGACTGCCGGGTCTCCATCGCCTCGGCCAGGTCCTCCAGGCTGATCCGCCAGAACTCCCGGCCGACGCCGTCCTCGCGCCCCGTCACGGGAACGGGTGCGGATGCGGATTGCGCACCTGCCCCAGCCGGGGCAGTCCGGTCACCCGCCGGGCCGTGTGGCCGAAGGTCATCGGCACCGAGCCCGGTGCTATCACCTTGACGCATGTGAAGCCTCCCGATGCCTGTTCCGTTGAGGTGGTGTCGACGGCGACGACGTCCATGCCGGCGGCCGCGAAGCGCCGCACGGCCTCGTCCAGGTCCGCGCCGATCTCGGCGTTGCGCGGCCACCGCCAGCGTTCGAGCCCTTGCTGCCAGGTCGAGACCGGTGGGTCGTCCAGCAGGAACGCGTACCGGTCGAAGCTGTCCGGATCGGCCGCGCAGAGCAGGTGGTCGGCCATCGAGACGACCTCGTCCGGATGCCCGGCCAGATGCCGGGCGCGGTCGCGCCACCCGGGGTCCAGCGCCAGCAGGGCCACGTACTCGACGGTCTGGCTGAGCTCGTGCAGCGCGGCCAGGATCGCCTCGGCCGGTTGCAGCCCGCTGCCGCCGGTCGAGACGGCTCTCGGCCGCCCGTCGCCGGTGGCGTCCTCGGCGAAGGTCCAGAACGAGGGGACCCCGTGCTCCCGAGTACTGTCGAAGACCCGCACCCGGTAGCCCTGCCGCTCGATCCGCTCGGCCACCAGCGGGATCCGGCGGTCGGGCGCGGTGGCCGGGTCGAGCTCGGGCAGCGGGGTGCAGCCGTACCAGGCCGTCAGGAACGCGTCGCGCTCGGCGACTTCGAGGACGCCGTGCAGCACCGCCTCCTCGTAGCAGCCCCCCAGCGCGCAGCCGCTGGAGATCTCACAGGCGAAGGAGGCCTCGCCGCCGTTCCTCGGCAGCCGGTAGTAGACGAAGCTCTCCGGGACCAGCACCGGACGGGCCCGGCCGAATGACCAGCCCCACACCCAGTTCGCCACCGCGTCCTCGGTGAACTCCCGGTAGGGGAAGCCCGGCGCGCGGTACCGGTCGGCGGGATACAGCCCGAGTGTGCGAGGGTCGACCGCGTCGGCGGCCACCTCCGCCCAGCTGGCCCTGACGCCGGTGCGCTTGGCCGGCGCGTAGGCCGCGAGTCGTTCCAGCGACTCGGCGACCGCGACGGCCCGCGCGGACGCGAAGTCGCGGGTGCGGCCGTAGCCGGAGGCCTCGGTGGAGGCGCCGGGCACGGCCAGTACGGCTTCGGTGAACGGGAACGCGTGCTGCGTGTAGGAGGTGACGGAGGGGATCAGGCCGCTCTGTCCGTCCAGGTAGACCGCCTCCAGCCCGGCCCGGTCCAGCGGGCGAACCCGGCTCGACCCCGGGGAGAGCTTGGGCCGCGTCTGCCGGGTGATCCGCGCGCCCTGCTCGGTGTCGGGGGTGACGGTCGAGCAGGTCGGGCAGTGCGGGTCGGCCAGGAACCCGTGCCGGGACAGCGCGAGCGTGGCCGCGTCGACGATCCAGTAGCGCTGTTCCTGCGGCCCGGCCTCGCTCAGCCCGTCGACGGTGTCCGCGAGGAACGTCGGCAGCTCTCGGCTCGGCGTCCCGGTGGCAGGCTCGGCGGTGCGGTCGTCGCCGGACGCCGCGGTGCGCCGGGTGCGCAGGCACTCCGGGCAGCCCGGCGGCCACGGTCCGACGATCACCTGATGGGGTTCGAGCAGCACTTGGGGCCGGTCAGCCATGGACGACCACGGCCTGTGCCACGAACGGACACAGCCGGGCGACGCCGGGATCGTGGTCCAGCGGCACCGCCACCACTCGGCCGCCCTCGCGCGTCAGCCGCGCCACGACCTCGTCCAGGGTCACCGGGCCCGGCCACGCCCCGCTCCGCTCGTGCTCCGGAAGCGGCTCCCCGCGCAGTTCCGCGGGCAGGTCGGGCACGGGCTCCGGCGCGTAGGCGGGCTGCTTCGCGGCCTGGGACTGGTAGGCGAGCAGGGTCAGCTCCAGCCCCTGCTCCAGCGCGGCGCCGGCCTCCAGCCCGCTGGCGCAGGCGACGGTGGCCTCCTGGGTGGTGAACGCGAAGGTGGGTAGGCCGAGCAGTCCGGACAGGTCGTAGACCTCGAACGGCTGGTCGACGATGTCCAGCAGCTTGCGGTAGCGCGCGCCGCGAGCGGTCAGCTCGGCACCGTCCAGGTCCAGCCGGGGCAGCGGCGCGGTCGCGGTCGCGAGCGCCGCGCCGACGCCCGCTCCGGCCGCCGCGACCACCGCGGCGCGCACGGCCTCGGACCAGTCGCCCCCGGACGCCGCGCTCCGCGCCGGGAAGACCGCCGCGCCCTCGACCTCGACCCGCTCACCGGTCAGCACGTCCACGCCGTGCAGGCGGTCGCCCTTACGGGAGTCGGTCATCACGGCCGCATACCGCTCGAACGCGCGCCGCACGGCCCGTTGGCGCGATTCGACGACGCTCTCGCCGCAGCCGTGCACCGGGAACGGGCCACCGGCCAGGCCGACCGGGTCGGAGACCACCACCTCACTGACGAACAGCGGCAGTTGTTCGTAGTCGCGCTCGGTGATCTCCGCGAACACACCGGTCCGGGCGTCGACGCAGTCCACCGCGCGCCGGCCCAGCTCCTCGTCGTCGACGGGCGGGGCGGCGGACAGGACGGCCAGTCGGGACGGGTCGTCGGGAACGGCGGGAAGGGCCAGCGGGTGCGGCAGGAAGGCGTGGGTCGCGGTTTCCAACGTCTCCAGGTCGAACCGGACCAGGTGGTCGGCCGCCTGGCCCTGGTCGATGCCGGTCAGGTGGCGGAACGCCGCGAAGCAGAGCTGGTTGGCGACCAGGGCGACGGTCGGGCCACGCAGGAACTCGCTCGGCGCGAGCTCCGGGTGGTCGCGCAGATCCGCGCCCGCGAGGTCCGGCGCGAGCGCGCGCAGCCGCCGCCAGGCCGACTCCCAGGCCGTGGGGTCGCCGTCCTTGCCGATCACCGGGCCGATCCACGCCTCGTCACCGACCGCGACCGCCTGCGCGAACGCGGCGCCCGCGGCACGGGCGGCCCTCGGCAGTCGCAGGGCGCGCTCGATCATGGGCCGGTCGGCGACGTGCAGCAGCATGGCGGCGCTGGCCACGAGCCGGTCGTCCGCGGCGGCCTCGAGGTAGGCCACCTGCTGGTCCGGGTCGAGCGCCCGGGCCGCGGCGAGATGCTCGGCGACGCGGTCGCGGTCGAACGGAGACTCGGCGAACGGTGCGAGCGAAAGGGTGCGCACGCCGGAGCGCAGCTGCGAGTTGGCCAGTGCCTGCAGCAGCGGGCCCGCGCCGGCCAGCACGACGGCGGCGTCGCGGTAGCGCTCGAAGCGCAGTTCCGGCGAGTCCACGAAGTACTCGACGAAGGCGATGTTGGCGGCGTAGGTCCTGGCCAGGTCGGCGGTGAGGGTGTGCGGGCGGTCGTCCAGGACGTTCTTGACGTAGCCCTTGCCCAGCAGCAGCAGTGTCAGCTTGGCCAGCGCGGCGCGGCTCTGCTCCGGGACGGCCGCGCACAGCTCGCCGAGGGTCCTCGTGCCGTCCAGCAGCGGTGCGATCCGCTGGATCCACTCGTAGGTCGACGCGCCCTTGAGCATCGACCCGCCCAGGTTGCTGCGGATGTAGGCACCCTCGGGCACGCGCATGACGTAGACGTCCCCACGCAGGCGCGGCCGGATCCGCTCGACATTGACTTCCATGGCCACCGCTTCTTCAGGCAGAACTGATGTCAGGTCAGGAGGAGGACCGAGAGCCACCCGGTCCCCGTTCACGAACACGCACCGGCTAGAGCACAAGTGCCGGAAAGAGCAGCACCCGGATCAGGTGCAGGAGCAGCACGGGCAGCAGCAGCAACAGCTGCTCGCGCCGCCGGAAGCGGACAGCTCGGTCAGGCCGTAGCCGGCCGTCACCGACGCGGGCACCACCTCACCCAGGTCGACGAGCTCGAAGGCGCCGTCGTCCAGCACCAGGTCCTCGAATCCCTCCATGTCTTCACACCCCCCTTCCCTCTCGATGTCGAGCACGCGACGGGAACACCGGCACCTGGATCAGGTGCAGGAGCAGCACGGGCAGCAGCAGCAACAGCTGCTCTGGCCGCCGGAAGCGGACAGCTCGGTCAGGCCGTAGCCGGCCGTCACCGACGCGGGCACCACCTCACCCAGGTCGACGAGCTCGAAGGCGCTGTCGTCCAGCACCAGGTCCTCGAATCCCTCCATGTCTTCACACCCCCTTTCACGGTCCGTGTGACGGGTCGTCACAGTGATTTCACTTCGGGCAGCACCTTGGTGCAGAAGAGCTCCAGGGTCTGCCCAGCCTCGGCGAGCGGCATCGCACCGAAGTCGATCTGCCACAGGATCTGGTCGACGCCGCCGATGTGGTCGTTGAAGGCGCGGATCCGGTCGATGACCGTGGCCGGGGACCCGACGATCGCGCCGCCTTCGGTGAAGAGCTTGGCCGGCTTGAGGCCGCGCAGCATCCAGCCGAACCCGGAGTAGCCGCGGTAGGCCGTGGACTCCCTGCGGTCCCAGGCGTTCACGGCCAAGGCCCACACGTCCAGGTAGCGCCGCAGGTAGGTCTCGGCGATCTGCTCCGCGCGCGCGTCGGTGTCGGCGACCACCAGCGGCAGGCTGGCGGCGACCCGGGGGCGGAGCCCGGCGCCGGCGTGCGCGGCGTGGAACGCGTCGCGGTAGAGGGTCAGGTGGTCGCGGAACTCGTGCGGCGAGATCAGCGGGGTGATCAGCAGCCCCAGCCCCTCCGTGCCCAGCCAGGTGAAGCTCTCCGGCGTGCGCACCGCCGCACCCCAGACCGGCGGGTGCGGCTGCTGGGTGGGCCGCGGCAGACCGGTCACGTCGGAATAGGAGAAGAACGGGGTGTCCTCGCTCACCTTCTCCTCGGTCCAGATGCGCAGCACCGCCCGAATGGTCTCCCGGAACCGGTCGGTGCTCTCCTCCATGGCCAGGCCCAATGCGTCGAACTCGTCGGGCAGATAGGCCCGGGCGAATCCCACGTCCAGCCGGCCGCCGCTGATCGCGTCCACCTGCGCGGCCTCCGCGGCCAGCTGGATCGGGTGGTGGAACACCGGCAGGACGCAGCCGGTCATCAGCCTGACCGAACTCGTCCGGGCGGCCACCGCGGAGAGGAAGCCCAGCGGGCTCGGGCAGTACCCGCCGTAGTAGTGGAGATAGTGCTCGGTCATCTTGATGGAATCCAGGCCACCGAGCTCCGCTCGGACCGATAATTCCAGCGCGTCGCTGAAATAGGTCTGCGGAAGTTTCGTCTCGGGTGTGCAGTCAGGAAGGAAGGAAAGCCCGAAGCGCACCGGCACCACTCCTTGAACCAATATCCGGAGATATTCAGGGATATCCGCGAGATCGACGTCTGCGGTGGTCATCCACACGGTCCGGGGCCAGTTGGCGCGGATCCGGGGGTTTTCCGGGCTGACGCTACATCGAGCCACCGAAGTCGTCAATATCCAACATCCAGACCGGGCGCACAGGAAAAGATTTCAGGTCGGGGCCGGTATCCTCCGGGATACTTACGATACAAATCGCGCGTTATTGACTGCGCCACCCGGCGCTGCGAACGTGTGTATCCGTTGCCGACTGCACGGATTGGTAGCCATGACCTTCACCTGGCCGGCCGGGGCGGCCGCGAAGAAGAAGACCGTCCAACTCGTTGAGTTCACCGCGATGCACGGCGTCCGGTACAGCGTCACCCTCGGGTATTTGAAGGCGACTTCGATCGCCGACCCGGTGCTCGACGACGCCTGCGAGTTCCGGATCAGCGTGCGCGAGCAGAGCGGCGGCGAGCGGGCGATGACCGAGTTGCTGGATTCCTGGGACGAGCCGTTCGCCGTCGCGCTGACGGTGTTCTTCTGGAACCGCGCCCAGTCCCTGGAGCTGGCCCGCCGGGTGAAGGAGCGTTGGCCCGACTGCCGCGTCGTCCTCGGCGGGAACGACGTCAGCCACCAGCAGGACCCGCTGTTCGCCGAGGCGCCCTGGGTGGACGTACTGGTGCACGGCGAGGGCGAGCTGCGCTTCCGCGACCTGATCCGCTGCTTCCTGGCCGGGGGCGACCTCGCCGCCATCCCCGGCATCAGCTACTGGTCCGACGGCGCCGTCGTCACCACCGCGGACGCGGACCGGATCACCGATCTCGAGCAGGTCGTCTCGCCGATTCTGACCCCGGTCTACTCCGACGAGGAGATCGCCGGCTCGTCGATGATCGTCTACGAGACCAACCGCGGCTGCCCCTACAAGTGCGCCTTCTGCTACTGGGGCGGCGCCACCAACGCCAAGGTGCGCCAGTTCGAACTGGGCCGGATCTTCGGCGAACTGGACCGGCTCATCCGGCTGATGCCGACGGACGCCACCCTGTTCATCGCGGACGCCAACTTCGGCATCGTCGCCCGGGACCGGCAGATCGCCGAACACATCGTGGAGCTCACCCGACGCTACGACAAGCGGCTGGTCATCAGCACCAACTGGGCCAAGAACGGCAACGACCGCATCGTGGAGATCGCCGGCATGCTCCATGCCGCCGAACTCACCGGCGCGATCACGCTGTCCGCGCAGTCCTTCGACCCCGACGTGTTGAAGATCGCCAACCGCGCCAACATCCGCACCGACCACTACCGCCGGCTGCTGTCCCGGTTCCGCGCGCTGGACGTGCCCACCTACACCGACCTGATCTGGGGCCTGCCGGGAGAGACCTACGACTCCTACCTGGCCGGGGTGGAGGAAGTGCTGACCGCGGGCGGCTCGCCGGTGATCTATCCGCTGCTGCTGCTCAACAACACCGAGTACTCGCGGGAGTCCTTCCAGGACAAGCACAAGCTGACGACGCGACGGATGCCGGCCGACGTCACCAATCCCGAACTCGTCGCCGAGGTCGTCGTCGCGCACGACGACATGACGGCCCAGGAGTGGGTGCGCGGCATGGCGTTCCGTGTCTCCATGACGCTGTTCCAGAAGATCCTGCTGCGCTGCGCGCTGCGCGTCGTCCACGCCACGACCGGCGTGCGCATGGTCGAACTGTGCGAGCAGCTGTGGTCGTTCCTGCTGGAGGACTGCGCCGACCCGTTCCTGCGCGCCGTCGCCCGCAATGTCGCCGTCGCCCACCGGGAGCCGGCCGATCTGGACATGGCACTGCTGCGGACGGTGATCGGCGACCGGATCGTGGTGCCCGAGGAGGTGCACTTCCAGGCGCTGCTGTGCCGCGCCGTCGGAACCGAACGCGCCACGAAGGACCTGCTCACGGCCGCGATCGACTGGCTGTGCGACCGGCTGGCCGCTTCCGGGCACGAGATCGACCGCATGCTGGTCGACGGCGCGCTGACGCTGGACCTCGCGGCGACGACGATCCTGCGGGCGAGCCTGCGCGCCGAGCTGGACGAGGCGGAGTTCGCCGTGCCGCGCAAGGCCTGGGAGCTGCTGGTGGAGGCCGGGGACGTGCCCTCCGGCCTGGACGCCGGCGGCCGGGGCGCCACCGTGCGAGGGACGGTGTGGGCGCCGCCGCGCTGGATCCACTACCCGATCAGCGTCTACGCGCTCTCCATCTGGCACGGCACCGGCCGACCGCTGCACGACCTGCTGTTCGCCCTGTCCGGCGGACCGACCCCAGGGCCGCTGGTCCTCGACTGAGCCGGGGCGGACCCGGCGCGGCGTTCTCCGCTACAACCAGCCGCGCGACATCGCCGTCCTGGCCGCCTCCGTGCGGTTGCGCGCGCCCAACTTGGCCATCGCGGTGGACAGGTAGTTGCGTACGGTGCCCTCGGCCAGGAACAGCCGCGCCGCGATCTCCCCGTTGCTCGCCCCGTCCGCGACCGCGCGCAGCAGTTCGCGCTCCCGGTCGGTCAGCGGATCGGCCGCGTCCCACGCGGCCACCGCGAGCTCTGGCGCGACCACGCGCTCCCCCGCGTGCACGCGGCGCAGGGCGGCCGCGAGCTCCCCGATCGGCGCGTCCTTGAGCACGTAGCCGGCCACCCCGGCGTCGACCGCGCGGCGCAGGTAGCCGCTGCGGGCGAAGGTGGTCACGATCAGCACCCGGGTCGGGTCACCCATCCGGTTCAGCTCCGCGGCCAGTTCGAGGCCGGTGCGACCGGGCATCTCGATGTCGGTCACCAGCACGTCGGGGCGGTGCTCGCGTACGGCGGCCAGCGCGTCGTCGCCGTTGGTCGCGGTCGCCACGACCGTGATGTCGGGCTGCAGGTCCAGCAGGGAGGCGAAGGCGCCCAGCACCATGCCCTGGTCCTCGGCCAGCACCACCCGGATCACCGGGCCACCGCCTCTAGCGGAACGGTGATGGTCAGCGTCGTTCCGGCCGAGCCGCTGCGCTGCACCGCGCCGCCGAGCTTCGCGATCCGCTCCCGCAGCCCGGTCAGCCCGGTGCCCTCCGGGGCCGAGCCGCCGATCCCGTCGTCCGCGATCACCAACGTCACCTTCTTCCCGTCCGCGTCCAGTCCGATCCGGCAGTGCGAGGCCCGCGCATGGCGGGCCACGTTGGTCACCGCCTCGCGCAGCGCCAGCCCCAGTTCGTGCTCGACCGCCTCGACCAGCAGCAGCCCGTCGTCGTAGTCCACACCGAGGCTGACCCCGGTCCCGGCCAACGCCCGCCGCGCCGCCTCCAGTTCGCTGCGCACCGTGGTCCGCCGCCAGCCGGTGACCGTGCTGCGCACCGCGGCCAGCGCTTCGCGGGCATTGCGTTCGATCTCCTCGGCCTCGGCCCGTGCCCGTTCCGGATCGACGGGCACCAGCTCCTTGGTCAGCTGTGCGCGCATCACCACGGCGGTCAGCGAGTGCCCGAGCAGGTCGTGGAGGTCACGCGCGATCCGCTCACGCTCGGCGAGGGTCGCCAGCAGCTCGATCTGGGAGGTGCGCAGCCGCTGGTTCTCCCACTCCTGCCGCCGGTCGCGCTGTCTCAGTTCGAGCAGGCCGATCACCCAGATCAGCACGGACGCCGACACGAAACCCCACAGCCGGTAGGGCATCGGCACCCGCGACACCGCGGCGGCGGCGGCGTCCAGCACGGTCAGGGCCGCGAACCACAGCCGTGCCTCGCGCCAGGACAGGGTGTCGCCCACGACGGCTGCCGCGTAGACGAAGAGCACGCTCGCGTTGGTGTTGAACGGGGTGGCCAGCGTGCCGATCACAGCCATCGGCACGATCGCCGTCCAGACGTGACGTGCGGCCGGACCCCGCAGCAGCTTCGCCGCGTACAGCGCGGCCGTGGCGGCGCACAGCGCGATCGCCAGCGGCCACTCCCACCACGCCGGACGGGGCGAGAAGTACGGCTGCGCGGGCACGAACAGCAGATAGCCGAGGTAGACCCAGTCCCAGGTCCGTAGCCTGGAGGCCAGGGACCCGGGAGCGGAGGCGTCACTGGTAGTCATATCCGCGCACGACGATACGACATCGTGGCCACAGCGCCCGCCACGACCGTGGTGACCACCAGGACGAGCACGTGGATCACGACGGTGCCGTCAGCCAGTTGAGCGAGCCCGAGCTGTGCGAGGTGGTACGTGGGCAGGAACTTCGCGATGGTCCTCATCGCGGCGGGCAGGAACCGGATCGGGATCCACAGGCCGGACAGCATCGCCAGCGGAAACAGCACCGCGTTGAGCAGCGCGATCGTCGCCCCGGTGCGGAACCGCAATCCCACCGCCACGCTGAGCAACGTGAACGGCACGGTGCCCAGGAGCAGCACCACCGCCAGCCGCAGCAACGCCCAGGGCGAGGCGTGCAGCGTGCCGAGCGCCGCAGCCGACACCCCCATCAGCGCCAGCACCCCCACCCCGTAGAGGAGTGCGGCCGTCGCCTTCGCGGCGAGGCTGATCCCGATCGGCACCGCGGACACCCGCTTCATGCGCAGCCAGCCCAGGTCCCGGTCCTGCGCGACCCCGATGCCGGGCTGCAGCGCAGCCACCGTGATCACCCCGTAGGTGCCGAACGTGGCCACCATGGCGGTACCGGCCGAGAGACCCTGCGTGGCATCGTGCCCGTACAGCAGGGTGAACATGACGAAGAACCCGACCGGCATGAGGATGCTGAAGAACAGCGAGGTCGGTTCCCGTACGATCGCCCGCAGTTCGTCCCGCAACTCGATCCAGAAGGTCCGTGCCGTCATCGCGTTCACGCCACCACCTCGTGGTCGGTCAGCGCGAGCACGGCTTCCTCCAGGCCCGCGTCCTGCACCCGCAACTGCGACAGCTCCGGATCCCGATCGAGCAGCACGCGCAGCAGGTCCTCGGGCGATCGCGTCTGGATCTTCACCAGGTCCTGCTCGGGCGTGACCGACAGCACTCCCGGCAGCCGGCCCAGTTCACCTCGGCCGAGGCTGGTCCGGACGGTCACGGTGCGGTCCGGCAGCCGGCCCACCAGTTCCTCCGGCGGCGCGTCGGCCAGGATCCGGCCCCGGTCGAGCACCACCACGCGGTCCGCGACCGCGGCCGACTCCTCGATCAGGTGCGTGGTCACCAGCACCGCGGTGCCCTGCGCCCGGCGCCGCGCCAGGATCTGCCAGAAGTGCCGCCTGGCCGAGGTGTCCAGGCCCACGGTCGGCTCGTCGAGCACCAGCAGGGCCGGGTCGGTGACCAGTGCCATCGCCAGCTGCACCCGTTGCTTCTGACCGCCGGACAGCTTGGGCACCCGCCTGCGCCGCAGCTCGGCCAGTCCGAGCTCCGCCAGCACCGGAGCGGCGGCCGAGGCCCGCAGCCCGCCGCGGACGGCGGCGCCGGTCACCAGCTCGTTGACGGTCAGCGTGTTCGGAAAGCCGAGCGTCTGCTGTGCCACCCCGAGCCGCCGCCGGGTCGCCGCGCGACGCGGATCACCGCCCAGCACCCGCACCGACCCCTGCTGCGGAGCGAGCAGCCCGACCGTGAGTGCCACCAGCGTCGACTTCCCGGCGCCGTTCGGCCCGAGCAGCGCGACGCACTCCCCGGGGTCGATCCGCAGGTCCACACCATCCAGAGCGAGGGTCTCGCCGTACCGGTACCGCAGCCCTTCCGCCGTCATCACCACCTGTGTCGTCCCCATGGTCGCCAGCCTCGCGCCGGACGACCCGCGCCGGTAGTGATGCACTGTCACTGGCCCCGAATGACAAATGTCAACGGGAAGCCATCCGGCGGCCCGAGCCCGGCTGTCTGCGGAGGCAGGACGGGCTACGGTGACGCATCGGCTCACCCGGCCCGCCTACGTCCCCACCCCGCGGGTGCCGACATCATCCGCGCAGGTCGCGGCCGGGTGGAATCGGTCCGCCGCGGCGACTACCGGCTGAACGTCGGCGCCCGGTCCGCCGAAGGCACCGGAACGCTCTTCGACGCCAGGGACCGCTACGAGGTCGAGCGCGGATCCCCCGCGGACAAGTCCGGCCCGGCACCCGAGGGGTCGGGTACCGGGCCGGCTGGTGTGGCGTCGGGTCAGCGCGCTGCACTCTTGCGGGTGCGGCGGGAGACGGAGTCCAGGACGACGGCGGCGAGCAGGACGGCACCGGTGATCATGTACTGGATGGCCTGGTTGACGTGGACCAGGTCGAGGCCAGTGATGATCGACTGGATGACCAGGATGCCCAGCAGGGCGGACCAGGTCTTGCCGCGCCCGCCGAAGAGGCTGGTGCCGCCGATGACGGCCGCGGCGATGGAGTTCATCAGGACGTTGCCGCCGCCGAGGAGCTTGTCGGCGGAACCCTGCTGGGAGGCGATGAACAGACCGCCGAGGGCGGCCATGCCGGCGGAGATCATGAAGACCGAGATCCGGACCCAGGCGACGTTGATGCCCGCGCGGCGGGCGGCCTCCACGCCACCGCCGACGGCGAAGATCTGCCGGCCGTAGCTGGTGCGGCGCAGGACGAAGTCGGTGATGACGACGACGGCCAGGAAGACCAGCAGGGGCAGCGGCAGGCCGCGGTCCTGGTTGAGCATGTAGGCGGCGGTCAGCGCGATGACGGCGAGGACGCCGGTGCGCAGCGCAATCTCGCCCATGGGCCGAGCGGTGAGGCCGGCGGCGGTCCGGCGACGGGCGTCGAGGATCTGCCCGGCGGCGAAGAGCGCGATGCCGAGGACGGCGAGGCCCCAGGTGTAGGCGATGTCGCCGTCGCCGAGGAAGTAGGTGTCCAGGTTGGCCAGGACGCCGTCGTTGACGACGTTGACGGTGCCCTTGTCGCCGAGGACGTACTGCTGCAGACCGCTCCAGGCGAGCAGGCCGGCGAGGGTGACGACGAAGGCCGGTACGCCGATCTTGGCGAAGAAGAAGCCGTGCAGGGCGCCGATGGCGACGGCGGCGCCGACGGCGATCAGGCAGGCGACCCACTCGTTGTAGCCGGAGCGCACGGACAGGACGGCCGCGATCGCGGCGGAGACGCCGGCGACGGAGCCGAGGGAGAGGTCGATCTCACCGAGGAGGAGCACGAAGACGATGCCGACGGCGATCAGGCCGGGGCCCGCGATCCACTTGGTGATGTTAGTGAGGTTGTCGGCGTTGAGGAAGTCCCCGGTGACGCTCTGGAAGATGGCGCCGATGAGGATCAGACCGAGGACGACGGGCACGGAGCCGAGATCGCCGTTCTTCATCTTCCGCTTGAACTCGCCGAGGTAGCCGGCGAAGCCGGCCTCGCGGACGAGCAGGCGGGGGTCGACCGCGGGCGTGGCCGGGGTGGGCTGGGCCGGGGTGGTCTGTTCGGTGGTCACTTCGCTTCCTCCGCGAGTCGGGCCTGGCGCCGGGTGACGGCGTTCTCGGTGGCGCCGGTGATGGCGGAGATGATCTCCTCGTGCGAGGTGCCGGCCACCTCGAAGACGCCGTTGTTGCGGCCCAGGCGCAGGACGGCGACCGTGTCGGCGACGGCCTTGACGTCGGCCATGTTGTGGCTGATCAGGATGACGCCGAGGCCGCGTTCGCGGAGGCGCTCGACGAGGTCGAGGACCTGGGCGGTCTGCTCGACGCCGAGCGCGGCGGTGGGCTCGTCCAGGATGACGATCTTGGGGTCGCCGACGAGGGCGCGGGCGATGGCGACCACCTGGCGCTGGCCGCCGGAGAGGGCGGCGATGGGGATGCGCACGCTCGGGATGCGGATGGAGAGGGTGTCGAGCAGTTCGCGGGCGCGCTTCTCCATGGCGACCTCGTCGAGCGTGCCGAAGCTCTTGAGCTCACGGCCGAGGAAGAGGTTGCCGACCACGTCGAGGTTGTCGCAGAGCGCGAGGTCCTGGTAGACGGTGGCGACGCCGAGGGCCTGGGCGTCGTTGGGACGGCCGATGGAGACCGCATTGCCCTCCCACTCGATCGTTCCCTCGTCGATGGGGTGGACGCCGGCGATGGTCTTCACCAGCGTGGACTTTCCGGCGCCGTTGTCGCCCACCAGGGCCACCACCTCGCCGGCGTGTACCTCCAGGTGCACGTCGGTCAGTGCCTGGACGGCGCCGAAGCGCTTAGAGACCCCGCGCAACGCCAGTACGGGTGCGCCTGTCACGTGAACCATCTCCTTCTTCCCGTGCGCGCCGTGATGGTGGGTCGGCGACCGGGCTGGCCCGCGCGCCGTGCGGGGCGGGCGGGTGAGCGTCGAAAAGGGGTGCTGGGGCGGGCCGGGCCCGCCGCACGGTGTGGGCGGTGCTCCCCGGGGAGGTGGGGAGCTCCGCCCGCGCGTGCTACTTCAGGCCGGCCACGTGTTGCTCCGGGCCGGCCGCGTGTTACTTCAGGCCGGCGGTGGCGCAGGCGGCGGCGTAGTCCGCGGTGCAGATGTCGGAGGCCTTGTAGAGGCCGTCGGCGATGACGGTGTCCTGGATGTTGGCCTTGGTGACGACCTTGGGGTCGAGCAGCTTGGCGGGGATGCCCTTGTCGGTGGCGCTGTCCACGCTGGCGCTGGCGACGGACTTGACGTCCTTGCCCTGCAGGAGGTCGACGGCCAGCTCGGCGGCGTTGTCGGCGAGCGGCTTGTAGGCCTTGTAGATGGTGTAGGCCTGGTCGCCGTTGACGATGCGCTGGACGGCGTCGAGGCCGGCGTCCTGGCCGCCGACCGGGACCTTGATGCCCGCGCCCTGGAGCTGGGTGATGATGGCGCCGGCCATGCCGTCGTTGGCGGAGTAGACGGCCTGGAAGCCGTCCTTGCCGAACTGGGTGATCGCGGCGCCGATCTTCTGGCCGGCCACGGTGGGCTTCCACTCGCCCGACTGCTCGTAGACGACCTTCTTGACCTTGCTGTCGAGGACCTTGTGGGCACCGGCCTTGAACTGGCCGGCGTTCGGGTCCGCGTCGTCGCCGTTGATCATGACGATGTTGGCGTCGGCGGCCTTGTCCCCGAGGGCGTCGACCAGGGCCTGGCCCTGGAGCTCGCCGACCTTCTCGTTGTCGAAGGAGACGTAGGCGGCGACCGGGCCGGTGGCCAGACGGTCGTAGGCGACGACCTTGACGCCCTTGGCGGCGGCCTCCTTGACCCAGGCCTGGGTGGAGGTGGCGTCGAAGGCGTCCAGGACGATGACCTTCACGCCCTGGGCGATCAGGGTGTCGAACTGCTGCTTCTGCTTGGCGGCGCTGCCCTCGGCGTTGTTGTACAGCACCTTGCAGTCCGCGCACAGGGCCTTGACCTTGGCCTCGATGAACGGGCGGTCGAAGGACTCGTAGCGGGTCGAGGACGCGTTCTCGGGCAGCAGCAGACCGATGGACTTGTTGTCGCCGGAGCTGGCGGAGTCCTTCTTGTCACCGCCGGCCTTGCCGCACGCGGCCATGGACAGGGCCATCGAGACGGCTGCGGTGGCGATGACGGCGCGACGCATCGTTGCGTTCATGTGGGGGTGCCTCCCTGACGTCGCCGCGACGGTGCGGCGGAGTGGGACGGAGTCAACCCGCATATGCCAGATGGAGTCAAGAAGTAAATCCATTGCGAGGCCAGACTGGGCCTTTTCGTTATCTTTCTGAAGGCATCCGTTCACCAGTCGAACTCGATCGACCGACTGACCACCGGCGGACCGGCCCGTCGATCTCGACTACGCGCGTCACTACGCCCGTCGTGGTCAACGGGCCGGGCGCCAAGGGCCCTGCCCAGCCATGTGCGCAACCGATATGTTCAAGATGTGTCCACTGCACCGTTTCTCCGCCAGTCAGACACATCCTGCACGACGGCGGCCCCGCCGGCGGGCCGTCCGGCCCGTGGGGCTCCAGGGATCCGACTCTTCAGCCCCGCGCGGATACTGACGTCACGTCAGCGGTGACGCGCGGGGATGACCAGCCCGCCCCCACCGCCCGCCTACCGGTCCGACCGGTCCGACCGGTCCGACTGCCGGCCGGGCAGGAGCAGGCACAGCGGAACGGCGCCAGCAGGTAGCCGGCCGCCCGCGGCGAGATCACCTCCGAGCGCCTCACCGAACGCATCAAGGCCCTGCCGTTCGACCTGCGGCGCCACGAGATCCTGGTGACCTACGCCCCCGTGCCGGACCACGTCCTGGTCGTCGACACGATGTTCCTGCCCCTGGTGCGCTGAACCGCCGCGGTCCGGCCCGGCCCCGCCCCACCGACACCGCCCCGACCCCGGCTCGACTCCCGCCCGGAGCGCGATCGCCATGCAGTTCGGGGCGCGCCCCTTCGGGTGCTCTTCGAAGCGGGTGTTGCTGATCAGCCGCGCCAGCCGCAGGGTCTCGGTCAGGTGTTCGATCGTGCGGTCGAGGTCGGTCTCGCCGTACACGATGGCGATGATCTGGTGCGCCCGGGCCAGGCCGCCCGGGTGGTCGTGGAGGGTGGCGAGGTCCAGGGCGCGGTGGGGGTGTCCAGGGCCTCCCGCTCGCGGCCCTGGACCACCAGGCTCCAGGCGGTCAGGACGAGGGCGTCGGCGATCCCGCGCGGCTCGGCGACCTGCTCGAACAGGCCCTGCAGCTGCCGCGCGCGGTCGTACAGGGCGACCATCGCCTGCGTGCCGTCGTCCGGGGTCGTCCAGGTCGTCACCTCGATGAGACCCCGGGTGAGGACGGCCGTGCCCCGGACGTCGCCGTCCGCCCGGCAGACCTGGAGGACGGTGCGGTTGGTGGTGCCCCAGTCGTCGTACAGGCCGCGGACGTCGCAGTACTTCTCCTGGCAGGCGGCCAGGTCCCAGGCCGCCTGCACCATGCCCAGCGCGGCGGCCTGCCGGGCGCTCGCGTTCAGGGCCGGCTGCTCGGCGTCGTACCAGGCCGTCGGGTCGTCCAGCAGCTCGGCCGCGACGGCGGACGGCAGCGGGTGGCGCGGCGCGGCGCCGTGGATCAGCGCGAAGCACGGTCCGGGCACCTGGTCGGCGGCCCGCTCGGCCAGCCAGAGCCAGGCGCCGAAGGCCTGTTCGAGCGCGTCGGCCCGTACGGTCGGGTCGTCCACGGCCTTAGCGTGCTCGCGCGCGTACAGCCGGACGAGGTCGTGGAAGCGGTAGCGCAGGTGCGGCTCCGTGCCGCCCTCGTGCAGGAGCTGGGCGTCGATCAGCTCCTCCAGCTGCCGCTCGGCCTCCCGCACCGGGATGCCGGCCAGCGCCGCCGCGGCCCAGGGGGCGAAGTCGGGCGCCTCCAGCAGGCCGAGCAGCCGGAAGGTGCGGCGGGCCGGCTCCGACAGCCGGGCGTAGCCGACCGCGAACGCGGTCCGTACGGCCAGGTCCCCCGCCGCCAGTTCGTCGAGGCGTCGTCGTTCGTCGCGCAGCTCCCGGGCGTTCCTCGGCCAGCCGCCGGCGCAGCGCCTGGAAGCGGAGCAGCGCCTCGGCGGCCCGGCCGTCCGCCGCCAGCAGCAACCGCGACATCCCGGTGTGCACCGCGCCCCGGCCGACCCGGTCCGCCTGCCCGGCCCACACCAGCTCCAGCAACCGCCCGACGGGCAGCCGCTCCCCCTCCGCCAGCAGCAGCGCCCCCAGCAGCCCCCGCAGGACGGTGGCCCTCGGCAGCGCCTGCGGCACGGAGTCCACGGCGACGGTCAAGGGGCCCAGCAGGCCGAACGTCATCCCCATCCGTTTGAGTCCTCCCAAGCTCACGACCACACCGGGGCCCGGCAGTACGGCCCGGTGGGTGGCGGGCGTCGGCCCCGGCGCGGTCACGACACTAGTACGGACACTGATCAACGGACGCTGATCAACGGCGGCCACCTGGCCCGTGGCCGGCTACCGGTACCAGTCCCCGGCCGCTCGAAGGGCCCGGTCGACGTACTCCTCCAGGCCGTGGCAGACCAGGAACCGGCTGTCCGTCTCGTGGTCCCGGACGAAGGCCTCATCACGCTTCGGCGTCCGGACGAAAGCGAATTGGTCGCCTCCCCCGTTGTCGCCGAAGAACATCAGCGGTTCGAACGGCATGTACAGCTCGGCGAAATCCCGAGCAGCGCGGAACTCCGCGTTGTCGTTCGCGATCCGCTCGGCGCTCCACACGACATCGAGACCGTGGCGCCCCCGGGCACCGTCGCATTCCCGCAGCAGCAAGGCCAACTCCCCAGGGAGCGGCTGGCCGAGCGCACGCTCGACCGCGTTCAACGCCTCGTCACCGGCCGGAGCACCGAACTCCGCCTCCGCCATCGTCTCGACGATCCGTTCGCGCCACGTCGGAGCAGCGTCCCAGACGTCGGCTCAGCAGACCAACTCACGCCCGTTCCGGGATCCGCTCCCGGGCGTCGGTGGGCGCTGGCGGGCGTCGGAGCCGACTGCTCGCCGAGGCGTCCCGCCCCGACCCCCGCGCGGCTGCCACTGGCCGGGGCGTGGCTCTGGGTCGTCGTGCCCTTCTACGTCCTGGTCCTGCGGTCGTCCCCGCGCAACCACCTGGAGAGCCTCATCACCGGCTTCCTGTTCCTCGTCGCGGCCACGCTCGCGGTCTGGTCATGGCCTACGCGACCCACCACGTGCGGCGGGGATCGCCCTACGGGGTCAGCCCCAGGGCGGCCGGCCCCGCCCCTCCGCCCACAGGGCGAGCGCCTGCCGGTCGACGGTGCGGATGCCGACCTGCGCGCAGAACGCGGCGGCCGGCTTGGTGAACGAACTGGTCGTCACCACGGCGGCCAGATCGCAGCGGTGCACGTCACGGTAGGTGCCGTTGACCTTCTGGACGTCGTCCGAGCCGACGAAGGTCCGCGGCCCGTACCGCTTGGCCTGGATCAGGATCCGCTGCCCGGTCGGGGTGGTCGCCAGCACGTCCGCCGCGAGATCCCCGGCCCCTCCGACCACCGTCACCTTCGTGCAGCCGTCCCGCCGGCACAGGTCCGCCAGCGCGTGCTCGAACGCCTTCGGACTCATCGTCAGGAACGGCCCGATGTGCCGCAGCTGCGCCGCCCGTGCGTCCAACTCCCGCTGCCGTGCCCGCACTCTCGCGCGCAGCACCGCGACACCCACCGCCGCGCCCACGGCCAGCAGCGCCGCGACCAGCAGCAGATGATGGGCCAACCACCGCACCACCAGAGCGAACAGAACGAGCCCGACGACCGCCACGGTCAGCAGCGCGTTGCCCCGGTCCTGCCGAGCCCGGCGAGCAGCGTTCGACCGGCGTCGCCTGACCGGCCTGCGAGCCACGGCATTCCCCCTCGCGCCACGGTGTTCGTGCGAACTGCGAGCGTAGAAGCCGCTGTTGCCGGGCCGCCTGCGATCCCGGCGAACTCCCACGCCTGCGGCGCCGAGTTGTCCGGATCCCGGCGCCCGGCGGCCGAACAGCCCTCACCCACACCGCGTCGCCGGCAGCGGCGGCCTTCGCGAGGAAGTCCCTCAGCTCGCACAGGTCGGCGGTCAGGCACTTGCTGCGCCTGTCCCGTTCCTCCGCCTGGACGGCCTTCGACGCCCGGCGCGCCGTCAGGCCAGGCGGCCCCTCCGACAACCCGTCATCAGCGGTACCAGGTTCTGATGGCCTCCGCCGTCTCGCGGACGTCAGCCTGACCGGCGCGGATGCGGGCCGCGAGGTCCACACCCTGTTCGGGTCCCGCGGTGACGATGACGCCGGAGGCGCTGAGGTAGGAGGCGGCGACCACGGCGGCGAAGTGCTCGTTGCCGAACTCCAGGGCCGGGACGCGGACCAGTTGGTGCATCAGGGCGGCAGCACGCTGGTGGACGGCTTCGTACACGGGGACGTCCATCACGGAGTCGGCGTGCCGGGCGACGGCGGCGGCGAGGGTGCCGTAGTCGGTGACGTCCGGGTCGTTCGGCAGGCACTGGTGGGCGATGTCGAGCAGCCAGGCCCGGTCGATCTGGAGGATCACGCGGTGTCCGTCTCGGTCACGCGGACACTCCCCACGGACGGCCCGAACTCGGCCGAGGACGTGGGCCACCGCCGCGCGCGCTCGTCGCGGGCACGGTGCGCCGTGTCGTCCGGTCGCACGGTCAGCTGCTTCATGGTCACGAGCGTAGCGATGTGTAGCAGGTGCTACCAAAGCTCGGGGGATCCGCACCCGACCGGCGGGCGGACTGTGTCAGAATCCGCGTCGGGCGTGCAAGGACGCGGCCCAGCCCGCCCGGACGAACCGGGCGGGCCGAGCGGAAGCAAGGGCGCGAATCAGAACCACTCGGGCTGGCAGTCCCCCGCCGTCCCGTCCAGACTGTCGAGCAGGTCGAACTGCGGACCAGTGCGCGGGAGTTCCACCCGGAAGAAGTACCGGGCCGCCTGCCGCTTGCCCTCGTGGAAGGCGTCCGCACCGTCGCCCAGGGCGAGGAACTGCTCCAGCCAGATCCAGGCCAGCACCACGTGGCCGACGGCCTCCAGGTAGACGGAGGCGTTGGCCAGCGCGGTCGCCGGGTCCCCGGTCGACCAGAGCACGGCGGTGGTCCGCCCGATCCGGCCTGCGGCCTGCTCCAGCGCGGCCGCCAGCTCCGCCGCCTCGCCGCCAGATTCCTTGGCCCGCAGGGCAGTTGCCGTGAACGTGTCGAGGAGCAGCTTCAGTCCCGCACCGCCGTCCATGACGACCTTGCGGCCGAGCAGGTCGAGGCCGTGAATGCCGTGGGTGCCTTCGTGGATGGGGTTGAGCCGGTTGTCGCGGTAGAACTGCTCGACGTTGTACTCGCGGGTGTAGCCGTAGCCGCCGTGCACCTGGATGGCGAGGTCGTTGGCGGCCAGGCACCACTGCGAGGGCCAGCTCTTGGCGATCGGGGTCAGGACATCCAGGAGCAGGTGGGCGCGGGCGCGCTCGGAGTCCTGCTCGGCGGTGGTCTCCTCGTCGAGCAGGCGGCTGCAGTACAGGCCGAGGGCGAGGGCGCCCTCCACGTAGCTCTTCTGTGCCAGCAGCATCCGGCGCACGTCCGGGTGCTCGATGATCGGGACCTGCGGGGCGTTCGGGTCCTTGGCCGCGAGCGGACGGCCCTGCGGGCGGGTGCGGGCGTAGTCGAGGGCGTGCAGGTAGCCGGTGTAGCCGAGCGCCGTGGCACCCTGGCCGACACCGATGCGGGCCTCGTTCATCATGTGGAACATGTAGGCGAGCCCGTGGTGGGCCTCACCGACCAGGTAGCCGACCGCTCCCGGGGCGCCGCCCGGGGTGTGCCGTCCCTCGCCGAAGTTGAGCATGGTGTTGGTGGTGCCGCGGTAGCCCATCTTGTGGTTGAGGCCGGCCAGCACCACGTCGTTGCGCTCCCCCGAAGTGCCGTCCGGCCGGACCAGGAACTTGGGCACGATGAACAGCGAGATGCCCTTGACGCCCGCCGGACCGCCGGGGATCTTGGCCAGCACCAGGTGGACGATGTTCTCGCTCAGCTCGTGGTCGCCGCCGGAGATCCACATCTTGGTGCCGGCGATCCGGTACGTGCCGTCGCCCTGCGGCACCGCTTTGGTGGTGATGTCGGCCAGCGAGGAACCGGCCTGGGGCTCCGACAGGCACATGGTGCCGAAGAAGCGGCCCTCGACCATGGGGCGCACATAGGTGTCGATCTGCTCCGGAGTTCCGTACGCCCGGAGCAGGTTGGCGTTGCCGACGGTGAGCAGCGGGTAGGAGGCGGTGGCGATGTTGGCGGCCTGGAACCAGGCCCGGCAGGCGTTGGCGACCACGACGGGCAGCTGCTGGCCGCCGACCTCGTAGTCCATCGCGGCGCCGACCAGTCCGGCCTCGGCGAAGACCCGCAGGGCCTCCTTGACCTCCGGGATGACGTGCACCCGCTCGCCGTCGAAGCGGGGCTCCTCGGCGTCGTTCTTCTTGTTGTGGGTGGCGAAGTGCCGCGTCGCAATGGCCTCGCTGAGCTCCAGCACGGCGTCGAAGGTGTCCCGGTCGTGGTCGGCGAAGCGGGGGCGGCGGGTGAGGGCCGTGACGTCCAGCCAGTCGTGCAGCAGGAATTCGAGGTCGCGACGGGAGAGCAGCAGGGAGTCCAAGGTCATGCGTCCGTTCGGGGAGGGCAACGGGGACAAGGGGAGCGACGGGAGCGGGTACGGACAGTGGGGGTCTTTCCCCGCCCGTCATGCCACCACCACACCTCGGCCGCTGTCCAGGCCGGCGGGTAACTGAGCGGAGGGTCACGACAGTCCCTCCGGCACGACGGGAGCTACTCGACGGCGTCTCGCGACTCGCCTCCGTCCAGTTCCGCCGCCCAGCGACGGCTCCAGGCGTCCAGCGGCCCGAGGGCCGCTACCAGGTCCTCGCCGAGCGGGGTGAGGCGGTAGACCTCGCCGTCGCGGGTGAGGAGGCGCGCCTCGGCCAGTTCGGCGAGCCTGACGTTCAGCATATGGCCGCGCTCGACCTGCTGGGGCGCCGCTGGGCGCTGCGCGTGCTCTGGGAGCTGAGCCAATCCCCCTGCGGATGCCGTGAGTTGCAGCGCCGCTGCGAGCGGATGTCCTCCAGCGTGTGGACGACGAGCCGTGGGCGGCGCCCTTCCTCGCGCGCTGAGACCCGGGAGTCGTCCGCCGCGGACGGCGGTGGCGCGGGTGGGCGCGGCGGCATGATGTCCGGCGGCGTCAAGCGCGCCTGCGTGGTGGAGACCATCAGCGTCCTGGTGCCCTGACACGGGTAGGGGCGGCCCTCGAACGCCGTCACGGTCGAGGGCCGCCCCGATGGAAAAACCGGCTTGCCCGCGGCGCTCGTCGGCCCCCCGGCACCGCTGGACCCGGCAGGCTCAGTGCAGGACGTCGAGCTCGTTGTCCGCGTTGTTGACGAAGTAGACCGCGTCGTGGTCCAGGTCCAGGGCGAGGCCGAAGAGCGCGCCGGCGCCGGGCGGGGTGCCCTCGTTGTTGATCTGCTTGGTCGCCACCTGCTGGCCGTGCTCGGTGGTCTCGACGATGTTGCCGTCCCCGCCGTTGACCGTCAGGATGTCGCCCCTGGGCGTGAGGGCCATCCCGAGCGGGCCGTTGAGGCTGCCGCCCTCGGTGACGACCCGGCCGATGCCCGCGCTGTCCTTCCGGGTCAGCGCGTCCGGGATGGCGGTGATCCGGCTCAGCACCGTGTCGGCGACGAAAAGCGTGCCGTCGTGGCCGAGACCGACACCGGTCGGGCCGACCACCAGCGCCGTCGGGTCGGTCCGCTCGGGGAAGCCGGAGCCGATCACCGTGGTGGCCACCCGCTGCGGCGGCTGGTCGTCCTCGGCGCACAGGGTGATCCGCAGGACCGTGCCCTCGTCGACCTCCGCGCCGCCTCCCGCGACCGTCCCGTTGAGCACGTTCGTCACGAACAGCTCGGTCCGCCCGCTCCCCCCGCCCCGCTTGTCGGTGCTGACGGCGGTCATGTCCCACGGCCCGTTGATGCCGTCGCCCGCGATCGTCTCGCGTACCGTGCCGTGCTTGTCGAGCACCAGCAGGCAGCCGGCCTGGGCGGTGCCGGACATGCCGTCCGAGGTGGGGAGGCTGCCGACCACAACCCAGCCGCCGGGCAGGACGGTCAGTGCCGTGGTGAGGCCGACCCCGCCGGGGCACGGCCCGGGCAGGTGGTTCGGGTCGATCGTGGCGAAGGTGGTCCGGGTGCCGTCCGGGGTGATCTGCACCAGCGTGGTACCGAGGCCCTGCAGGTTGGCCGAGTTGTTGAAGTTGCTGATCAGGACGTTGCCCCGGTGGAGATCACCGATGCTCTCGCGGATGGTGAACGTGCCGTACGGGTTCATGTCGCCGTTCTCGGGGACGGTGGACGCGACGGTGGACACGGTGTTCAACCGGTCCAGGAACGGCCTTGGGTCCGCTGCCCCGGCCGGGGACGCCACGGCGGTCAGACCGAAGGTCAGCGCGGCGGTCACCAGCGCGCTCGAACATGCCCGAAGCTTCATGTGTACTGCCTCCTGGAGGGCGGGCCGGACCGCTCGTCCTGGCCCGCGGAAGTGCTCAACGTGGCCCCCGGAACGCCACGTTAGGCACGCACCGACGCGGACCGCCTGAGGACGTCGGCCAAATTGCCGATCACTCCCGGTGACGGTCGCGGGTGGTCTTCACCCGGGCGGCACAGGCAGACGGGTACGGAACGTGGTCGCCCCGGGGGTGTCGAAAACGGTGAGCGTCCCTCCGTGGACGGCGGCGATGTCGCGGGCGATCGGCAGGCCGAGACCGGTGCCGCCGTCGTCCCGGCTGCGGGCATCGTCGAGGCGGGCGAAGCGTTCGAAGATCTTCTCCCGGTCGGCCGGGTCGATCACCGGCCCGTCGTTCGCCACGTCCAGCACGGCCCCGCCGGAGGCCCGGTCGACGGCGAGGCGGACGGTGACGCGGTGTCGGGCGTGGCGCTGGGCGTTGTCGAGCAGGTTGGTGAGCAGCCGTCCGAGCCACAGCGGGTTGCCGGGCACGGTGACGGCGGTGGGCAGGTGGACGGTGACGAGATGGGATTCGGCTCCTCGGGCTGCGAGCGTGGTGTGCACCAGCTCCACCAGGTCGACGGGTTCACCCGGCCAGTCGTGGCCGGCCGCGTCCAGGCGGGCGAGCAGCAGCAGATCGGCGGCGAGGGCCTGGAGGCGTTCGGTGTCCTCCAGGGCTCCGGCCACCAGGTCGCCGCGCACCTCGGGGTCGGGGTGGGCGCGGGCGACTTCCAGCTGGGTGCGCAGCACCGTCAGGGGGCTGCGCAGTTCGTGGGAGGCGTCGGCGATGAAGCGGCGGTGGCGGTGCCCGGCGGCTTCGAGGCGCCCGAGCATCGCGTTCATGGTGCCGGCCAGCCGGGCGATCTCGTCGTCGCTGCGCGGTTCGGGGACCCGGCGGTCGAGGTCCCGGTCGCCGATGGCGGCGACCTCGGCACGGATCGCCTCGACCGGCCGCAGGGCGCGGCCGGTCGCCCGCCAGGTGAGGACGCCGACGGTGAGCAGCAGCACCGTGCTCAGCACGGCGAGGGCGGCGGTGGTGAGGTCCTCGGCGGCGTCGACGGTGCGCAGCGAGGCACCGACGTGGATGGTGACCGGGCCGGTGGGGGTGGCGGCGGTCAGCGTGGTGACGCGCTGGTGGTGTTCGTCACCCAGGGCGCGCAGGTTGAAGGTGCTGTGGCCGTTCGGGTGTCCGGTGGGGGCGACCGCCGGGTGGCCGGTCAGGTTCTGGCTGGCGGCGACCACCCGGCCGCTCGCGTCGACCACCTGGATGAAGTCGGTGCCGTGGTCGAGCGGGAGCTGGCTGCCGAGCCGCCCGTCCTCGGCCGTGCGGGCGACGGCCTGGGCCTGCTCGTGGGCGCCGTCCTCGACGATCCGGGCCAGGTTGGCGCGCAGCAGCAGGACCACGGCACCCGAGGCGACGGCGAGGACGACGGCGACGCTGAGGCAGGCGGCGAGGGTGGTGCGGGCGCGGACCGAGCGCGGCGTCAGCCGGTCGACCAGGGCCGCGAGGCGGGGATGTCCGTCGGGGCGGGAGTGTCCGTCGAGGCGGCGGCGCAGGGCGGCACGGACCCGGCGGATCGGGGCGCGGTCAGCCACCGTCGGCCGCCAGTCGGTACCCGGCACCGCGCACGGTCTGCACGGCGGCCCGCCCGTACGGGGTGTCGATCTTGCGCCGCAGTGCGCTGACGTGGACCTCGACGGTGTTGGGGTCGCTGTCCGGACCGCTGTCCCAGACCGCTTCGAGGATCTCGCGCTTGGAGACGGCCTCGCCGGCCCGCCGGGCGAGGTGGTCGAGGATGGCGAACTCGCGCGGGGTGAGGGCGATGGCCGCGCCGCCCCGGGTGCAGGTGCGGGCGGCGGAGTCCACCACCAGGTCACCCAGGACGGTGCGCCGGGGCGCCCGGCTGCCGATCCGGCGGGCGAGCGCCTTCAGCCGGGCGACCAGCACGACGAAGGAGAACGGCTTGGACAGGTAGTCGTCGGCGCCGGTGTCCAGCGCCTCGGCCTCGTCCCACTCGCCGTCCTTGGCGGTGAGCATCAGGATGCCGACGTCGCTGCCGGAGGCGCGCAGTCGCGAGCACACCCGGTAGCCGTTGAGGCCGGGCAGCATGATGTCGAGCACGACCACGTCGTAGGCGTGGTCCATGGCCTGGGCGAGGCCGGACAGGCCGTCGTGGGCGACGTCGACGGTGAACCCCTCGGCGGCCAACCCGTGCTGCAGGGCCAGGGCCAGCCGACGTTCGTCCTCCACCACCAGTACGCGCATGCCCACCAGGGTCGCAGGTCGCCTCGGCGGGAGGCTGAAGGGGTCTTCAGGTCTTCAGCTGATCTTCAGCAAGGCCCGGACATCCTGTCCGTCTCGCCCGGGGACGGCCCGGGCCTGGTCGAGGAGCGGGGTGGGTGCTGTGAGCGAGCCCATGGAAGGCGCGGAGCCGCAGAAGAGCGCGGGCAGGACGCGTACGGGCCTGGGCCGGGCCGGGCGCTGGGTGCGCGGCCGGTCGAAGCGCTGGGTCGTGGTCGGCGCGGCGGCGGTCGTCCTGGGCGGCGCGGCGGCCGCGGTGGCGGTGCACCACGAGCACGAGGGCCACGGCGACGGCCGGAAGTGGGCTGCGGGCGAGCACGAGCGGTACGACGGCCAGGACCAGCCTGGCGGCCCGGACCAGCGCGGCGGCCGACACGGCCACCAGGGCCGCGAGGACCGCACCGGCGCGGACAGCCGGACCGAGGCGGGCGCACCGGCGCCGCTGCCGGCCACCGACGCGGCCGAGGCCGTGGCCAAGGCCTCGGCCGCGGTCTCCGGCGGCAAGGTGGAGTCGCTGACCCCGGTCGGCGAGCAGGGCGGCGGCCGGGCCTGGCGAGCCGTGGTCCTCGGCCCCGACGGCGTGCGGCACGCGGTGACCCTGGACGGTGCCAACGGCACGATCACCGGCAACACCGTCCTCGGCGGCTGACGTGGGCGCCACGACGACTCCCCGGCCGGCCCAGCGCCGCCCGGGCGCGCCCGCGCGGCCCGTCCTGGGCAAGGTCCCGCAGGTGACGGCGGTGTTCTGGGTCGTCAAGATCCTCACCACCGGCATGGGCGAGACCACCTCCGACTACCTCGCCCGGGTCCTCGGGCCGGTGCCGGCCGTCGGCTCGGCCGGGCTGCTGCTGGCCGTCGCACTCTTCGCCCAGGCTCGGGCCCGGCGTTACGTCCCGGCGGTGTACTGGGCGGCGGTGATCATGGTGAGCGTGTTCGGCACCATGGCCGCCGACGTCGCGCATGTCGCCCTCGGGGTGCCGTACGTCGCCTCGGCGGTGGGGTTCGCCGCGGCCCTCGCCCTGGTGTTCGCGCTGTGGCGCCGGACCGAGGGAACGCTCGCGGTGGAGACCGTCGCGGGTGGCCGCCGGGAGGTCTTCTACTGGTGCGCTGTGATGGCCACCTTCGCACTCGGCACGGCCGTCGGCGACCTGACCGCGGCCACCCTGGGCTGGGGTTACCTGCCCTCCGGGCTGCTGTTCGCCGCCCTGATCGCGGTACCCGCGCTGGCCCACCGGCTCTCCGGCCTGCCGCCGGTCCTGACCTTCTGGTGGGCCTATGTGCTCACCCGTCCGCTCGGCGCCTGCTTCGCCGACTGGGCCGGCGTCAGCCGTGAGCGCGGCGGTCTGGACCTCGGCACCGGGCCGGTCAGCCTGGTGCTCGCGGTGATCATCGTGGCGGCCGTGGCGTGGCTGAGTGCGGCCAGTCGGCGGGAGACGCGAGCATTGGCCTGACCTCCGATCAGCCGTCGGGCCGGCGCGGGCCCGGCTCCGAGGAAGGGCGCAGCACCCGATGAACCTCCCGTCGCGCCTTCCGGCCGTCAACCCGCCGGACGCCGGATCACTCCCCCTGGGGGTCGCGCTCGTGCCGGAGCCGATCCCGGCGGGTACGCGATGGCGGTCGGCGGGCCGGACCCGCTGCGTCCCGTGGCGCCGGCGGACCGCGGTGTGACCCGCGCCGCCCGGCGCCGGTGGCCGGTGACCGCCGGCGCCGCGGTGCTGCTGTTCACGGCCCTGGCGGCGCTGCTGGCCAGCCAGGACTGGGCGCCGTTCGACTTCGAGCGCTCGGCCGACAACTGGAGCGCGGCCCACCGGCCGGGCGGCGCCCGGGCGGTGGCCGCGACGGCCAGCAGGGTCGGCCGCCAGGACCAGGCCGGCCCGTCCAGCGCCAGCTGCCCGGACGGATACTCGGCGACTTCGCGGTGGTCAGCGCAGTGTGCCGCCCCGACCGTCGGCGTCGGCAAGCCCACCGTCAACGCCACCGTGCCGTCCGAGGGTTACTCGTCCCCGGCCGGGCCTGCGGACGAGTTCACCTACAAGCTGCTGTGACTCCCGATCACCCCGACGACGGCCTGGTCACGGGCTCCCTGCTGTCGTCCCGGACCCACGCTCCGACGCCGAGGCGTCCGGTGGTGCCCAGGTCGAGCTCCGGGGTGACCATCACGGGTTCCACGCCCGGGACGGCGCGGACCCGGACGTAGGGGGCGTTCACCGGCTCGCCGGCCTCGGTGGTGTTGCGCCACACCAGGGTGGCGCGGGCGCCCTCCCCGGGCCGCAGGGCGATCTCCTGCGGCGGGGTGTCCGCGCCGGTGCCGGTGGCGATCTCGGCGCCGCCGGACAGGATGCGCACCCCGTCGACCGGCCGGTGCCCCAGGTCGAGCAACTGCAGCTGCGGGTAGCCGTTGACGGTCACCGTGGACGTCCCGCAGTTGCGCAGGAGCAGGCCGACCACCCGCAGGCCCATCGCGGCGTCGCCCTGGTCGGCGTACACCCGCAGGCCCGACGCCGGGCAGGGGCCGCCGGGCTGCGGGGCCTCGGCGCTGGGGACGCTGCGGACCTGGGCGATCTTCAGCTGCGGTCCGGCGCCCGGCCGCTCCGGGCCGCGCCCGTCCAGGTCGATCCGCTTCTTCTCGGTGGTGCCTGGGGCGAGCCCGGTGACGGTTCCGGTCACGCTGTCCAGCGCGGCCCCGGATGCCGAGAGCCGGCTGAACAGCACGGTGACATCGGCAGGTTCGCCGCCCGAGTTGGTCACCTCGTACTCCGCACACTTCGAGTTGACCGCCGTGATCCGCACCCCGTCCCGCGCCGGCCCGGATGTGCCCGGCACCCCGCCGGACGCCGGGGCCGGCGGAGCCCCGCAGGGCCCGCCCGGGCCGGATGCCGCCGGGGCCTCGGCGGCTTGGGACCCGCAGCCCGCGAGCACCGCGGCGGCGACCACGACGAGCGCGGCGGCCGCGATCGGCCGACGGCCCGTCGACATCGGGGACTTCTGGAACTGATGCATCGGAGGATCCGATCACGAACCAAACCCGGACGGCTGTGAGCCCCGCCACTCCCAGCGCAACAGCCGTGCAACGCTCCTCTGCCGATCAGGCGGAGAGGAGCGTCCGCAGGACGTCGCGCAGCCCGGCGTCGGCGGCCGGCGGTTGCGGGGCCCGCCAGGCGAGGTGGCCGTCCGGGCGGACCAGAAGGGCTCCGCCTGCCGGGAGGCCAAGCAAGCCGGCCGGATCATCGGTCAGCTCTCGTAGGGTGACAGGGAGTCCGGCGGCCGTGGCGGCCGCCGCCTGGCGCCGCCAGGCGGCACCGTACGGGCGGGCGAGCAGGGTGAAGCCGGGGCCGACCAGGTCCAGAGTGGACGAGGAGTCGGCGAGCCGCAGGTGCGGGAGGCGGGTTCCGGGAGCGCCCTCGGGGTGTTCGCCCTGCAGGTCGAGCGCGGGCCGCGCAGGCGCGTCGGGGTCGGGGACGACAGCGGTCGAGGCGTAGGCCGCGGTGAGCAGCAGCTCGTCGTCGATCCGGTAGCTGCTCCGAGCCTGGGAGTTGGCCAGCGAGAGGTCGATGACCTGCCGGGCGACCGGGCGGCGTTCGGCCTCGTAGCTGTCCAGCAGCGTCTCGCCCGCCGTCCCGGCGGTGACGGCGGCGAGCTTCCAGGTCAGGTTGTCCGCGTCGCCGATGCCGGTGTTCATGCCGTGCCCCCCGGTCGGGGGCGTCACATGGGCCGCGTCGCCCGCGATCAGCACCCGGGACCTGCGGTAGGTGTTGGCGAGTTGGGCGTCCATCCGCCAGGTGGTGGTGTCGCGGACGGTGACCGGCAGCTCCGGCAGGCCCGCCGCCGCCCGGACCATCCGGGTCAACTCTCTTTGGTCGTAGCGGAGTTTTTCGACGTCGTCGCGCCTGGGGTCGTACCGGTACTGGTAGATCCAGTGCCGGTCGTTGTCGACGGCCAGGAAGCCGCCCCGGGGCGGTTCGATGAGGAAGTAGGAGGCGCTGGCCCGGTCGGCCACCACCTCGCCGAGCGGCGCCTCGAAGCGGACGCTGAGGAAGTGGCCCAGGCCGGTCGGCCCGTCCATGGCGATCCCGGCCGCGGCGCGGACGGTGCTCGACGCGCCGTCGCAGCCGATCAGCCAGTCGGCGCGCACGGTGTGCCGTTCGCCACTGTCGCGCTCCTCCAGGACGGCGTGAACGCCGGCGTCACCCTCGGTGAAGGAGACCAGCCGGGTGGCGAACCGGACGCCGTCCGGGGCGAGTTCGCGGGCGCGGCGCAGCAGGACCACCTCCAGGGCGTCCTGGGAGCAGACCAGTCCGGGTGAGGGGGTCCGCTCGACACCCTCACCCGCGACGGATACCACCCCGGTACGGACGAAGGCCGGGTCGACCAGGCTGCGGCCGCGGTAGAAGAAGACCTGGGAGGCGGGGAGCCCGGCCCGCCGGATCTCCTCCTCCAGGCCGCAGCGCCGGAAGATCTCCATCGAACGGGCCGACACGCCACGGGCCTTGGGGTGGGTCGAGGTGCCCGGGTGTGCCTCGACGAGCAGGTGCCGCACGCCGTACTCGGACAGCAGGAGCGACATCGTCAGGCCGACTGGGCCGCCGCCGACGATGAGCACGGACGTCGTTGCCGGGAATCGCATGCCACCCCTTCGTAACGCCTACTTGATGAATTTGACGTTACCATGGCGGCGGCGGACCCGATCAGGGGACCCGATCAAGAGAAATGTGAGCCCATGACCCAGGCCCCCGACGGCGGCAACCCCCGCGGCCTCCACTTCCTCGCCGAACTCGCGAACACCGTCGGTGAGCACCCCGAGGTGGGAGCAGCCGAGCTCCAGGGCGTGCTGGAACGCCACGGCGGCCCGCCCTTCCGACTCACCGACGCGGACGCCCGCGAACTGCGCGGCGCCACCACCGCCGTGATCGCCGTCCTCGACACCGGCGACGTCAACCGGGCGGCCGAGGCGATCAACGCCCTGCTCGACCGCTACCCGCCCCGCCCCCGCCTCGTCCAACTCCCCGGCCGCCCCTGGTCCTTGCACACCCGGGCCGCCGACGACGCCGGTCTCACCCACTGGCTGCTCTCCACCGCCGCCCTCGCCCTCGGCATGTGGCTCAGCGAACGCGGCAGCTGCGCCTGGGGCCGGTGCGCCGCCCCGGGCTGCGGCCGCCACTTCATCGACACCGGCCGCCGCACCCCCCAGCGCTACTGCAGCCCCCGCTGCGCCACCCGCGTCCGGGTCGCCGCCCACCGGGCCCAACACGCCGGCGGGTGACGGAGAAGTTCAGCAACGACATCTTGGACTTCATGGACGCCCTGGACACCAAGGAGATCCACCGGTTCGATCCGACCCGCGGTTACCGGGTGTTCCTGCAGTCCGCCCTGGTGGACGGCAACGGGGATGCGGCCGGGGAGGGCGGTGAGGGGTGATCGGCAGGAGCGGTCATCCGCCGGAGCGCGTCACGGGTTCATCGCCCGGGACGGGTTCGATGCCTGGGTGCGCTCGATGTCCAGGGGGCCTGCCGACAGCGGTACGGCGTGCAGGCACGGGTGCTGCGGCACTCCGGCCGGGGCTGCCAGCACGGTGGCCACCTCGCCGGTGATCTCCACCCGGAGGTCGCCCTCCACGCTCTCCCAGACCAGGGTTCCGCCGGGGCCCACGGCCTCGGTGGCGTGGACCACCACGACGGCCGGTGGGGCGTGCCCGCCGATCGATCCCGGCAGGGTCACCGCATAGCGGCGCTCAAGCATTTTCATGGCCGGCCTCCTCAGCTGCCCCCCGCTCGCGTTGTCGATTCTCCTCCGCGCGGATGCCGTTGTACACGAACGGTGGCCGCCCCCCGCGCCGTGATCGGGCTCAGGCGGACCAGCGCAGGACGGCGCCCAGGCCGCCGGGCGGGCCGGGGACGGCCTCCGGCACCAGCAGGGCCTCCGCGCCGACGGCGGTCGCGCAGCGCAACAGGGCGTCGGCCGCCGGTGCCTGCTGCGGCTCGGCGACGCCCATGGCCCGCAGGTCGGACCGCTGATGTGCTCGTGCTGCGGGCCGGTCCACACCGGGCGCTCCGGGTCGTGGCCGCTCGGCTGGACCAGCAGCGCGGCGAGCTGGTGCTGCCGGGCGGCGGTCACCACGGCGGGCACGCCCTGGGCGGCGGCGCCGGGTGCGGTCTCGGTGCCGGTGGCGTCGGTGCCGTGCTCGCCCGGGCGGCCGATGCCGGTGCGGAAGGCGTTCAGCACGGTGTCCAGGTGGCGGGTCCGGTGAGCGTTCCAGGCGGTCTCGATCCGCTGGTCGAAGGCCTCCCGGGCGATGCCGTCGGCCCTGCCGCCGCCGTCCACCTCGACGGTGTCCGGCCACAGCTGCTGCGGCAGCAGCTCCCGGACGGCCCTGCGCTCGCGGACGTCGCCGGTGAGCACCAGCAGACCGGCGCCGCTGCCCGGCCAGACCCGGGCCAGGTGGTCGGCGATGATCCCGGCGGTGCGGTCCCAGGCGTCCTCCACGCGGTGCCGGTAGTGCCACTCGTGCCGGTCGGCGGGCGGGGCGCGGTGGCCGCGGCTCTGCCACTGCCGTCCCTCGACGGTGCCCATCCGCGCGGCGCCGCCGAGCTCGCGGCGCTCCAGTTCGGCGCCGGTCCGGTCGACGGCCACCACCAGGCAGCGCGGCACGGCGTCGTCGAGCAGCCCGAGCAGCGGGGCGGTGTGCGGCAGTGGCGCCCAGGTCACGGCCACGTCGGGCGGCGAGCCGGCCAACGGCGTGTCGACCGCGACCTCTCCGTCGGCGGCGAACAGTGCCCGCCCCGGCGGAGAGCCCTCGGCCGGTTCGGCGGCCAGCCGCTCGCGGACGGCGGCGCAGGTGCGGTCGTCGACGCCGAGCCCGGCCAGCCGGTGCACGGCCGCGCGGTCGATCAGCGCCCGGCGCTGGGCGGCGTCCTCGGTGGCGCGGGAGGTGTCGAGGTAGACGGAGGCCCAGGGGCCGGGCCGGTCGAGCAGCGGGGTGAGGAACGCGAGGTCCATGGCGGCCTCCCGAAATCGGTGGGCTATTGGACGCCTACCCGGTTGCGGGCGGGGGACACCCGGCCGGGGTGGAGTAACTCCGTCATCCGTTCGGAGGTTGAAGAACGCACGACCCGGGCCATCCGGCTGCGGTTTGCACACACTCCACTACGAAAAGTGTCGCTCCGTGTGCTTTCCGACGGCCAGCCGACCTCAGCCCGTGAGCCAGGGCGCCTCGGGGAGCTTGGCGTCGGCGTTCCGCCCGGAGAAGTCCACCGTGGTCGGTGTGCCCAGGCCCGCCATCTGCATGGTCACCCGGCCCAGCGTGCCGTCGCCGTCCACCCAGTAGGTCAGCGGCGAGCGCGCGCCGTCCGGGGCGGAGCCCTGGGCGCGGGGGCCCGCGAAGCGGTCGTAGCCGCGGTCACCGATCCGGTCGCGGCCCAGCCAGCGGGCGCCGGACTGGGCGAGCAGCAGCGGGTTGTCCGGGCGGTCGGCGCCGACCTGGATGAGTAGTTGGAGGCCGGCGTCCAGCGGGTCCGCGGTGTACGAGCGCGGGGACCAGCCGGCCCGGGGGACGTGTTCGGCCTGCTGCCAGGGCGGGGCCGCATCGCCCGCGGGCTCGGGGGCCAGGCCGAGGCCGCCGGTGTCCCAGACGACCAGGCCGTGGTCGAGCTGGCCGCTCGCGCCGCTGGTCCGGTAGCGGCCGGCACCTCGGTGGGCGCGGTAGTCGACGACCCCCTCGACCCGGACCTGCACTCCCCCGCCCTCGGAGGCGGTGAGTACCACCCCCACCGGGCTGGCCTGGTAGAGGTTCAGCCGGGACAGCGCCAGCCGGGACGCCTCGTCCGTGGTGACCGGGCGCTCCGAGGCCTCGTCGGAGACGGTCCGGTAGGCGACGACACCGCCCGCCACGGCGCCGCAGAGCGCGATCGCGATCAGCGCCCCCAGCCAGCGGGCCTTCCGGCGAGGCGGACGGGCGGCGGTCTTCGTCTTGCGGGCCATGCGGTTGCCTTCTCCCATCTGTTCTGTCACAGGACTCGGGCGGGTCCGCGAACCCGTGGTCCGCGAACCCGCCCGAGCCGGGCTGTCACCCCGTCATGACGGGATGGCTATCGATGCTGGGCCCTGCGTCGGCGCGCCAGCACGAACAGTGCTGCACCGAGGATGACGAGCGCCACGGCGCCGGTCACCAGCAGCGGCGTTCCGTCACTCGCGCCGGTGTGGGGCAGTTGCCCGCCCGGTTCCGGGGCCGGCGGGGCCGGCGGGGCCGGGGTGCTGGGTGTGGTCGGGGTCGTCGAAGCCGGGGTGGGCATCGCCGACCCGGTCGGGGTCGGGGTCGGGGTCGGAGTGGGTGTCGGGGTGGGGATCAGCTTGTTGACGGCCGTCACCGAGACGCCGGCGTCGAGGTTGTCGGCGGTGAGCACCAGCGGCCCGAAGACCGTGGTGTCCGGGGCCGAGTAGCCGTCCGGCGGGCTCAGCTCCTGCCAGTAGTACGTCCCCACGGTGCCGCTGCCCTGGCAGATGCCGTCGGCACCGGTCGTGCAGGGGTCACCGACGGGCGTGTCCGGCTTGGTGCCCGTGGTCTGGAGGCCGTCGGTGCCGTTGGTCTCGTGCCACAGCTGGAACTTGGCCCCGGCCAGCGGTTTGCCGTCCTGGTCGGTCTTGAACAGCTTCAGCGCGCCTTCCTGCTGACGGTAGCCGAAGTCGTAGGTGTGGTCGTTCTCGCCCGGTCCGCCGGTGGTCAGCGCCCGTTCGGGGAACTTGGCGTTGGCGGGGACGATGCCCTTGGAGTCGATGAAGTGGTTGTCGCCGACGTCGTGGTCGGTGGGCACCCACTGGTACAGGGGGCCGCCCTTGGCGTAGTCGGCCGGGTTGTCGACGCGGATGGTGTACTTGGTGTGCGGCTTGAGGCCGCCGGTGACGTCGCTGTCGTCGAAGTAGTACTCGCCGCGCGCCGTGGTCCTGGTGGTACCGACCACCTTGCCCGACTCGTCATAGAGGTTGACGGTGGCACCCTTCACCGGGGTCTGGCCCGGGTTCTGGATGCCCTTGCGCTCGGGGTCGTACCAGACCCGGTTGCCGATCTGCAGGGGCGCCTGGTCGCAGAGCACTTCGAGGTCGCCCATCGCGGCGCCCTTGCCGAACGGGGAGCTGGTCCCCGCCGGGGTCAGCCGCAGGCCGAACTTCGGGTCGTTCGTGCCGTCCTTGCGCTCCAGGAACGACGTGCCGTAGCCGACGGGGGTGTGGTCGGGGTCGAAGGCGGAGACCGCGATGGTGCTCTCGACCTTGGAGAGCGCCATGCCGGCGAGCGCCGTGTTGTGGTGCCCCACCGCATCCCAGCCGGTGGCGAAGAACCGGGTGCCCCGGGGGGAGAGCCCGCAGCCGTTGTTGGTGTCCATCACGTACATGCCGTTCGACAGGCAGGCCTTGTTCAGGTCGCCGCCGGACATGACGGTGGCCGAGTTCGGCGCGGGGGCGCCCGGCCCGCGGTCGGCGAAGCGGTCACGGAAGGCCAACAGCATCGAGCCGTCGGTCTCGAACTGGATCTCGCCCAACTCCGGTTCGGGGAAGGCGATGGTGGTGTTGCCGCACACCTTGCCGTTCTGCGAGCCCGGGAAGGTGCTGGTCCACGGGAACCAGCCCGCGCCGTCGCACGGGCCCCCACCGACGGTGGACCGGCGCGGGTAGTCCAGCGGCTGGTTCAGCACCGCCTTGCCGAACGCCCCGGTGCCGAGGTCGAACGGCAGGACCACGGCGCGCACGTCCGCGAGCTTGCCGGTGGACTGACCGGAGCAGACACCGCCGAGGAACCCGGTGCCGTCCTGGAGACCGAGGCCGAACGGCCGCCAGTCCCCGGCCGCCGGGCAGCCCGGGTCCGGGATCGCATAGACGGCCTTCGGCGCCGACGCCGTCGCCGCCGTGGCGTCGTAGCGGTACAGCTGGCGGTCGTTCAAGTTGACGACGAAGAGGTCCTTTCCGTCGTCGGTGATCTTGATGCCGCCCAGGCTCTCCTTGCCGGGCACGTCGAGGAAGGCGTCGTCCGTCCCCGGCCCGTGCGCGGTGCTGCCCGCGTTCGGGACGGTGGTGAAGACCGTCGTCTTCTTCTGCGCCAGGTCGGTGACGTAGATCCCGCCGGAGCCGCCGGGGCCGTAGTCGGTGGTCCGCTTGGCCGTCGCCGAGGAGAAGACCCGCTTGTCGGCCTTGTTCCAGGCGATGCCGTACAGCGTGCCGGTCTCGGCGTCGGTGGCGATGTTGGTGGCGTTGGCGGTGACGCCGTCCTGGCCGCGCGCGCTGTACGGGAAGGAGACCAGCGTGCGCTGGGCCCCGCCCTGGTAGGTGGCGGTCTGGCAGGTGGTCACCAGGGTGGCGTTCTTCTGGCAGTAGTCGCCCGGGTTCCACAGCCCGGTGGTGTAGGAGACGTTCTTGCCTCCGGAGAGGTCGACGAACTCCTCGTTGGAACTCAGCTGGGTCGGCGCGCCGTCCAGCCCCTGGCGGGAGGCGAAGGCCGGGAACAGCACCCCCGGCTTCGGATTCACCACCTGCACCCGGTACTTGCCGCCGGTCGCCTTGGTCGACGCCGGAGCCAGCGTGACCGTGCCGTCCGCCGCCGTGGTGCCGTCGATGCTGACACCGGCGACGTCGGTGAGCGTCACCTTCACGCCCGCCATCCCCGGCTCCAGTGCGGGCGTCCACACCCCGCTGGTGTCCACGGCCCGGATCACCCGGACCGTCACCGATCCGTCCCCCGTCTGGGAGACCGCCGACGGGACGGCCGCCAGCGAGCTGCTGCCGACGACGATCGCGAGCGCCGCGAGGCGACCCACCGAGCGGCGGCCGAGCACGCCCGACCGTCGCCGATCCGGGCCGCGCGCGACGCCGTTCGTCTGTTCTTTCGTTCTCTTCATCCCTGCTCTCATCGTCCAGAAGGGCCATCCGACCCGACGTCATGAGGGAGCCCACAGCGCGTCATGAATCCGCCATGGTTAACGTGAGCTTAAAGGGATTTCGGCCAAGCGGGTGGCAAAACGTGGAACTTTGATGGCCTGTCGGACGTATCCAGGAAGCGCTGACTGACGGAGCATCAGAACACAAGGGGCAGCTGACCAGCATGAATCCGCCCCAGGACACTCCCCCGCCCGAAAACAAGCGCCATGTCGACAAAGGCGCCCGACCCGTTCAGGGCGACTCCCCGCTCGAACGCTGCTACGAATGCTTCGGCAATTCGGCACACCGCGCACAGAATTGCGCACGACTCATTCCGACCCGCCAGTCCTGGCGACAGCCACCGTTCGGGGCCCTACCGAACGCTAAGTCCCGGCCCAGCGGGCCCTGCCACCCCTGGCTTACGTCAAGTTCGCTGACATAGCCTGGGGGCATGAGCGAACGCGTAGTCCCCGAGCCCGAGCGCCGTCGACGCCGGCCCACCAAGCAGGGCGTGATGCTCTCCCGGGAACTGATCGTCGACACGGCCCTACGGCTGATCGGGCAGCACGGGGCCGACGCGCTCACCGTCCGGCGGCTCGGCGCCGCGCTCGGCGCCGACCCCAGCGCGGTCTACCGCTACTTCCACAGCACCGACGACCTGCTGCTGGCCGTCGCTGACGAGCTGATCGGGCGCGCCCAGGCCGGCTGGGAGCCCACCGGTGACTGGCGGGCGGACCTGCGGGCCATCGGCCTGCGGATCCACTCCGCCTACCAGGCCCACCCGCAGGCCGCCGTGCTCGCCGCTCACCGCACCACCGGCCGCACCCACGAGACCGCCGCCGTCGAGGCGATCCTCGGGGTCCTGCGAAGGGCGGGCTTCCCCGATCCGGAGGCGGTGCGGATCTACCACGCCTTCGTGGACCAGAGCCTGGGGTTCGCCGCCCTGGATGCCGCCGCCCTCGCCCTCCCGGCGGCCGCGGCACGGGCCGACCTGGAGGTCTGGCAGGCCTCCTACGCACACCTGGACGCCGCCACCCACCCGCACATCGCCGCCACCGCCCACCTGCTCACCGCCGACATGCGGCGCAGTGGCTACCCGTACGCCCTGGACCTGCTCCTGGACGCGGCCGAGGCCCGGCTGGCGACGCTGGGCTGAGCGCGGGCACGGGAGCCAGCGCGGGCACGGGCGCGGGCTCCGAAAGCCGACCGTCGCCGGGCCCGGTGGGCTCGGCGACGGCGAACAGTGCGGCGGGGCGGGCGCGGTCAGTCGGCCGCGTGGACCAACTCACCGCCCACGTAGGTCCGCAGGACCCGGGCCCGGGCGATCTCCTCCGGGGGCCCGGTCAGGATGTCCCGGTCGAGGACGACCAGGTCTGCGAGCTGGCCGACGGCCAGCGTGCCCGCGGCGTCGTGGCCGTTCACATGGGCGGCGCCGGCCGTGTAGGCGGCGAGGGCGGAGGCGAGGTCGAGGCGCTGCTCGGGCAGGAAGATCCGGCCGTCGACGGCATCCGGCTCCATCCGGTTGACCGCGACGTGCAGGCCGGCCAGCGGGTCCGGGCTGCTCACCGGCCAGTCGCTGCCCGCCGCCAGGGTGGCGCCCGCGCGCTGGAGCGCGCCGAACGGGTACTGCCAGGCGGCGCGTTCGGGGCCGAGGAAGGGGATGGTCAGCTCGTCCATCTGCGGTTCGTGCGCGGCCCACAGCGGCTGGATGTTGGCGATCGCGCCGAGCCGGGCGAAGCGCCGGAGGTCGTCCGGGTGGACCACCTGGAGGTGGGCGAGGTGGTGGCGGGTGTCGCGCCGGCCGTTGGCGGTGCGGGCGGCCTCGACGGCGTCCAGGGCCTCGCGGACCGCGCGATCGCCGAGGGCATGGAAGTGCACCTGGAAGCCGAGCGCGTCCAGTTCGGTGACGTATCCGCGCAGCGCGGTCGGATCGACGAAGCTGAGGCCCGAGTTGGCGGTGGCGCAGCCGCAGCCGTCCAGGTAGGGGCTGGTCATCGCGGCGGTGAAGTTCTCCGCGATGCCGTCCTGCATGATCTTCACCGAGCTGGCCCGGAACCGGCCGTGGCTCAACTCGGCTCGGCGCCGGACCAGTTCGGGGATCTGTTCGGCTCCCCGGTCGCGGTCCCACCAGAGCGCGCCGGTCACCCGGGCGGTCAGCGCGCCGGAGCGGGCGGCGGCCAGGTAGGCGTCGGATGGGTCCGGCTGGCCGTTGAACTCGCCGAGCAGCGCGTCCTGCCAGCCGGTGATGCCGAGCGAGTGCAGCAGGCGCTGCGCCCGCAGCAGGCCGTCCAGCCGTTGCGCGGTGGTGGTGGCCGGCACCAGTCGGGCGACCAGGCTGGTGGCTCCCTCCTGGAGGGTTCCGCTCGGGGTGCCGTCGGTCTCGCGTTCGATCCGGCCGTCGGCCGGGTCAGGGGTGTCGCGGGTGAGGCCGGCCAGTTCCAGGGCGCGGGTGTTGGCCCAGGCGCCGTGGTGGTCGCGGTTGGTGAGGTAGACCGGGCGGTCCGGGACGACGGAGTCGAGCAGCTGCCGGGTCGGCAGTCCGCCGTCGAAGCTCTCCAGCGACCAGCCGCTGCCGGTGATCCACGCCTGGCCGGGGTTGGCCTCGGCGTAGGCGCGGATGCGCTCCAGGTACTCGGCGACGCCGACCGTGCCGGTGAGGTCGCAGGCGGCCAACTCGACGCCGCCGTACACCGCGTGGATGTGGGCGTCCTGGAAGCCCGGCAGCAGCAGCTTGCCGGTGAGGTCCACGACCTCGGTCTTCGGTCCGATCAGCTCGCGGACCTCGTCGTGCCCGACGGCGGTGATCCGCTCGCCGGTCACGGCCAGGCTGCTCGCCCGGGTGCGGGCTGCGTCGCCGGTGTGGACGGGGCCGTGGGTGAGGACCAGATCGGCCTCGGTCATGGGTGGTGCTCCGTTCGTTCGTTCGTCGTGCTGTCGGTGGATCAGTCGGTCGTGCCGAGGAAGTAGGGCGCGCGGCGCCGCCAGCGGGCCCAGGCCGCGGACGGGAGTCCGGTGACGACCATCGCCGCCACCACGGTCAGCTCGAACCACCCGTTGTCGGCGGCGAGCTCGAAGTGGTCGGTGGAGTCGTAGAAGGTCCAGGCGAGGTAGCCGCCGACGGCGAGCAGGGCGGCCGCGCCGAGCAGCGGGCCGACCACCGCGCGCAGCCCCTGGAGCGGGTCGGTGCGCAGCAGGCGGCGGAAGCGGACGGCGGCCGCGACGGCGGTGAGCGCGTAGTAGAGCGCGACGATGATGCCGATCGCGTTGACGGCGTCCGAGATGAGGTCGTTGACGGTGGGGATGGCGATCGAGGCGAGGGCGAGGAGGACGGCGACGCCGGTGATCAGCAGGGTGCCGACGGCGGGGGTGGCGTGCCGGGGGTGCAGCCGGGTCCAGACCGGGCCGAGTACGCCGTCGCGGCCCATCGCGTACATCCCGCGCGCGGTCGGGATCACCGAGGACTGCAGGGAGGCCACCGCGGAGAGCATCAGCGCGATCAACGGCAGTGCGGCCAGTGGCTGGTGGGCGATCCTGGTGCCGAAGTAGGTCAGCCCGTGTGCGCCGTTGTCGGCCAACTCGTCGAGCGGTAGCACCCGTTGGAAGGCGGTGCCGGCCAGCAGGAAGAGCAGTAGCATCACCACCAGGGCGAGGAAGCCGCCGCGGGAGGCGTCGCGCGGGTCGCGGACCTCCTCGCCGACACTGAACACCGACTCGAATCCCCAGTAGCAGAAAACGGCCAGCACCATGCCCTGGGCCACCGCGCCGAAGGAGGGGATGTCGAAGGGGTCGTACCACTGGAGGGAGAACGGCTGGTCGCCGGCGAACAGCCCGTAGCCGCAGAAGCCGAGCAGCACCGCGTACTCGAAGACCAGCAGTGCCTTCTGCAGCCGGGCGGCGAGGTCGAGGCCGCGTACGGCGACCAGCGCGGCGCCGATCAGGACGGCGAGGCCGAGCAGGGTGCACTGGACGGTGGAGTCGGCGTCCAGTCGCAGGCCGGCGATGCTGCGCAGGTGGGCCTCGTCGAGGAGTTGGATGATCGCCGAGCCGGTGACGGTGGTGGTGTAGGCCATGAAGACCACCGTGCCGACGGTGTTCACCCAGCCGGTGAGGAAGCCCAGCCAGGGGCTGAGGGTCCGGCCCACCCAGCAGTAGCTGCTGCCGGCATCGGGCTCGACGGCGTTCAGCCGTCCGTATCCGCCCGCGATGGCGAGCACGGGCAGGAAGGCCAGCAGCATGATCGCGGGCAGGTGCAGGCCGACGACCCCGGCCATCAGGCCCAGGCCGATGCCGATGCTGCTGGTGGCGGCCGTACTGGAGGCGGCGATCACCGCGCCGTCCAGCAGGCCGATGGACTTGTGCATGGCGCCGTGACTCGCGCCCGTTCTCGGACCGCCGCCCGTGTCCTTCACCGTGGATGCCAACGGATCACCGCCTTGGTCGTGGGGGTGGGGTGGGGGAAAGTGCAGCCATGAAACCGGCGGCGCCCTCACACGTCAATGCCGTTGTCATAAGGCTCCCTTTTCCACGGCCGCGTCCGGGAAGGGTGCTCTGCCTACCGCCGACGCGCCCTGCCCGAGGACGACTGGGCCCCCGGCTCCTACAAGGGCCAGTACGCCGACGACGAGCACCTGGCCGGCGTCGCCTACACCTGGCGCTGGCCCCAGGGCGGCGTCCCCGACGCCCTGTCCCGGCGCCCGCTGGGCTGACGGCGCCCGGCGGCACGTTGAGGGCCCGCACGTGCCCGGCAGATGCGGCATCCGCCGGGCACGTGCAGGGTGGAGAGGTACGAACCCGCCCGGTCGGCGACCGTCCGTAGCACTGGGGACACCGTCCGCCGGGAAACCCGCCCCAGCCGCCGTCCTACGACCGAAGGAGGCGCCATGCTTGCCCGGTCGATCCCCCGTCGGGTTCTGGTGCTGACCGCTGTTGCCCTCGCCGCCCTGCCGACCGCCGCGCTCACCTCCCCCGCCGAGGGCGCGGACTCGGCACCCGCGGCGGCGACGGCCCCCGCCGCCCCGGTCAGCTTCGTCGACCTGCCTGACAGCCCGCTGCCGAGCGACCACGCGTCGCACCAGATCACCGTCACCTACCGCAACCCCGCGTCGACGGACCAGACGGTCGCCCCGCAGATCCTGATCGAGTCGCCCGATGAGGGCCCGTTCCTCGACCCGGCGCAGATCAGGCTCGAACTGCTGGGAACGGACGGACGCTGGAACACCGTGCCGCTCGCCAGCCAGACCGGCACCCTGTACACCGGGCTCATCCCCGCGAAGATCGTCCTGCACGGCCGCCACAAGCTCACCGAGCACTACCGGCTGACGGTCCTCAAGGGGCCTGCCCAGGGCAGGGTCGAGCCCCGGGTGGCGATCTACGCCTGAGCGCCGGTCAGGCCCCAGCCGCCCCCGCGGCCGCGAGGGCGCCCAAGCGGGCGGCGGCCTCGGCGAGTTCGGCCGGTTCGGCCGCCGCGGCGAAGCCCAGGCGCAGGTGGCCGGCGGGCGGCTCGGCCGGGAAGTAATGGTGCCCGAGGTTGACGGACACCCCGTGCGCCGGTGCCGCCTCCGCGACGGCCGCCTCGGTGAGGCCGGACGGTAGCCGCACCCACAGGTGCAGGCCGCCCTCCGGTACGCGCGGCAGCGTCCAGTCCGGCACCTCGCGCGCCAGGGCGCCGGCCAGTACGGCGCAGCGCTGTTGCAGGGCGGTGGCCAGGCCGCGGAGGTGGCGGTCCCAGGCGGGTGTGCTGAGCAGTTCGACCGCGGCCTCCTGCAGGGGGCGCGCGATGAAGAAGTCGTCGACCCGCCGCATCCCGAGCAGTCTCCGCATCACCGGCCCCCGGGCGATCAGCGCGCCGATCCGCAGGCTGGGCGAGGCGGGCTTGGTCAGCGAGGTGAGGTGGATGACGGTGCCGTCCCGGTCGTCGGCGACCAGCGGGCGGGGCACCGGCCGCCCGTGGCCGAGGTGGCGGGCGAAGTCGTCCTCGATCAGGAACGCCCCGGCGGCGCGTGCCACGTCGACGATCTGGCGGCGCCGTTCGCCGGACAGTACGGCTCCGGCCGGGTTGTGGAAGGTGGGCTGGCAGTAGAGCAGACGCGCGCCGGTCATGGCGAAGGCGTCGGCGAGCAGGTCGGGGCGCAGCCCCTGGTCGTCCATCGGTACGGGCACCGGTTGCAGTCCGGCGGACCTCGCGGCGGCGAGCGCGCCGGAGTACGTCGGCGACTCGACCAGGACCGGGCTGCCGGGCCCCGCGATGGCGCGGAACAGCATGGACAGCGCCCCCTGCCCGCCCCCGGTGACCAGGACGTCCTCGGGGCCGACGTCGCCGCCGGCCTGCCGGGCGAAGATCGTCCGCAGGGCCGTCAGGCCCGCCGCCGGGGCACGGTGCCAGGCGTCCGGGCGGCGGGCGGCCCGGGCCAGGGCTCCGCTGAGCAGCCGGGTGGGCTGGAGGCTCTCGTGCAGATAGCCGCCGGACAGCGGCACGGTGCCGGCCGGCACCGTGCCCGGCTGCTCGTCGGGCTGCTCGGGCACGAAGTGGCGGCCGGCCAGGGCGACCGCCTGCCAGGAGGTGTCCGGTTCGCCGCCGACGGTCCGCGGCTGGCGGGCGGCGACGTAGGTGCCGCTGCCGGGGCGGGTGACGACGACGCCCTCGGCGGCCAGGAGGGCGATGGCCCTGGAGACGGTGACCGGCCCGACTGTGTGACGCGTGATCAGATCGCGGCTGCTGGGCAGGCGGTCGCCCGGGGAGAGTCGGGCGATCTCGGTCCGGAGGATCGCCACCAAGGTCTCGATACTGCTACCGTCAGACATGAAGAATGAGAATAGCGCTTTCACCTCCAGCACGGAACCGCTCCTGGACCTCGCCGCCCTCCGGGCCGACACCCCCGGCTGTGAGGCGGTGATCCACTTCAACAACGCCGGCTGCGGACTGATGGCCCGTCCGGTTCTCCAGGCGATGGTCGACCACCTGCGGCTGGAGGCGGGCATCGGCGGCTACGAGGCCGCCGCCGCCCGCGCCGCCGACGTCGCCGACTTCTACGCCGCGCTCGCCGAACTCCTCGGCACCCGCCCCGGGAACCTCGCCTTCGCCGCCAGCGCGACCCACGCCTACACCAAGGCGCTCTTTGCGATCGACTTCCGCCCCGGGGACGTCATCCTCACCACCCGCAACGACTTCATCTCCAATCAGATCGCCTTCCTGGCGCTGCGCAAGCGGCACGGCGTCCGGATCGTGCACGCCCCCGATCACCCGGACGGCAGCGGCGTCGACGTCGACGCGATGGCCGCGCTGATGCGCGTCCACCGCCCACGCCTGGTGGCCGTGACGCACGTGCCCACCAACTCCGGACTGGTCCAGCCGGTCGCCGAGATCGGCCGACACTGCCGGGAACTCGACCTGCTGTACCTGGTCGACGTCTGCCAGTCGGTCGGCCAGAGCCCGGTCGACGTCGAGGAGATCGGCTGCGACCTGCTCACCGCCACCTGCCGCAAGTTCCTGCGGGGCCCGCGTGGCTCGGGCTTCCTGTACGTCTCCGACCGAGTGCTGGCGGCCGGCGGTGAGCCGCTGTACATCGACATGCACGGCGCGCGCTGGATCGCCCCCGGCTACTACCGTCCGGTCGACACGGCGGCCCGCTTCGAGGAGTGGGAGTTCCCGTACGCCACCGTCCTCGGCTGCGCCGCCGCCGTGCGCTACGCGCTGCGGGTCGGCCTGGAGCCCGTGGCGCGGCGCACCCCGGCCCTGGCCGGGCGTCTGCGCGAACGGCTGGCCGCCGTCCCCGGCGTCCGGACACTCGACGGCGGGCCGGCGCCGGCCGCGCTGGTCACCTTCGCGATCGACGGCTGGGAGGCGGAGCCGTTCAAGGCCGCGATGGACGCGCGCGGCATCAACTCGGCACTCAGCTACCGGGAGTTCGCGCAGTTCGACTTCGCCGACAAGGAGGTGGAGTGGTGCCTGCGGCTCTCACCGCACTACTACAACACCGAGGACGAGGTCGACGCGGTGGCGGGCGCCGTCGCCGAACTCGCCGGGGGCGCACGGTGACCCAGACCTCAGCCACGCCGACCGCCGTCGACTCCCCGACGGCTCCCCAGAGCCTCTGGCGCAACGGCGACTTCCTCAGATTCTGGGTGGGCGAGACGGTCTCGCTGCTCGGCACCCAGGTGACCAGCCTCGCCCTCCCGCTCACCGCGATCGGCGCCTTCGGCGCGAGCGACGAACAGGTCGGACTGCTGCGCTTCCTGCAACTCGTCCCCTACCTCGGGCTCGCCCTGGTGATCGGCGTCTGGGCGGACCGGCACCGCCGACGGCCGGTCATGCTCGCCGCCAACCTGGTCCGGCTGGTCCTGCTCGGCCTGGTACCGCTGCTGTACTGGTGGCACGCGCTCAACCTGCCGGTGCTGATGGTGATCGCCTGCACGGTCGGCATCGCCTCGGTGGTCTTCGACGTGAGCTGGATGTCCTACGTGCCGGTGCTGGTGCGCAGTCCAGAGCACTACGTGGAGGCCAGCGCCAGGATGGGCACCAGTTCCTCCGCCGCCGACGTCGCCGGGCCCGGGCTTGCGGGCGTCCTGGTGTCGGCGGTCGGCGCGCCGGTGGCACTGCTGGTCGACGCCTGCTCCTACGCGGCGTCCCTGGTCTCGCTGCTGCTGATCCGCACGGCCGAGCCGCGCCCCGATACGGCCGCTGAACGGCACCTGTGGCGCGAACTCAAGGACGGCATGGGCTGGGTGATCCGGGACAGGGTGCTGCGCTCGCTCGCGCTGATCGGTTTCTGCTGCAACTTCTCGATGATCACCGTGTGGACGATGTTCCTGCTCTACGGCCACACCGACCTCCACCTCGACTCGGCGACGATCGGCGCCGTCTTCTCCACCGCCTCCGTCGGCGGACTGATCGGCGCACTGATCTCCCGGAGGGTCATCGCGCGGTTCCCACTCGGCCGCGTCTACCTGGTCGCCCAGTCGGCGCTGCTGCTGGGCCCGGGCCTGATCCCCGCCGCCACCGGGCCGCGTCCGGTGATGATCGGGATGTTCGTGCTCTCCTTCTTCACCACCTACCTCGGCCTCGGCGTGGCCGGGGTGATCATCGTCAGCCTCCGCCAGGCGGTGACACCGCAGTCGATGATGGGGCGGATGACCGCGGCGTTCCGGATGCTGCTCTTCGGCGGCGGATCGCTGGGCGGCCTTTCCGCCGGCCTGCTCACCGGGCAACTGGGCGCCCGGGGCGCCCTGACCGTGGCGGCGACCGGCTCCGCCGTCGTCGTCACGGCGCTGCTGCTCTCCCCCGTCAGCCGCCTCCGGGCATTGCCGACCGCGTCGGAACCGACCACCGGCTAGCGGTTCTGACGGACCTCGGCCTCCGGCGACGCCCCGCGCGGCGAGCAGCCGCAGGCGGTGCTGCGGCTCGTCCGGCCGCGCTCACCGGGGTGATCGGCCGCGGCAGCACCTTAGCGGACGAACTCGTCGCCAGGCGCGCCGAGTTGGCGACCGATGCGACGGCCCCTGGTCGGCCCGGCCGGTTGCTCGACCGACCGGACCCGGACTTCGCGATCGCCACACCGCGATCGGGAGCAGCTGGTCGCCGGAGGCAGGGACGGGCGCGCGGGCGCACCTGGTGTCGCGCCTCAATCCGCCCCCTGTGCTTCCAAGTTCGACTTGGGAGATCATCGTCGCCACTTATGGAAGAGGTCACCCGTTCGAGCGAGTTTGGCGGCCTCGTGTCCCGTATTCGCGCAGCATTTGCCCGCTATCTGGTGAGTTCAAACGTGGTCACACCCATCAGATCCAGGCGCAACAATCACCGAGTCGATCTGACGGCCCGCCGGTTGTTCAAATACCGGAGAGAGGACCAGTCGTGACCACCGAGGCCGTTCCGCAGAACCAGCCGAGCTAGCAGAGCCTCAGTACCTCCGCAGCCCGCGACCTCGCCACCAGCACCAAGACCGTGCCGCAGATGCTCGGGATCACCCCCGCTACCTGCTGCGCGCGCTCCCCTGGGTGGACCTGGAGGCGGGTGTCTACCGGGTCAACCGCCGCCGGGGCTTCATCCTCGGCGACGGGCTGGTCAGCACGTACGTCTACGGCGCGGGCGCCACCCGGCTCATCGCCGAGGACCTGCGCGAGCTGGCCTTCCTCAGCCAGGTCGACAGTCCGGTGCTCAGCACGCTGGCGGACGGGTTCGTCGAGCGCGAGGTCGCGCCCGGCGAGCTGATAGTCGACGCCGGCGCCCCGACCGAGCAGCTGCACATCATCGCGTTCGGCCGCGCCGAGAAGCGAGCCACCGGCGCGTACGGCGACGACGCCCTGCGGCCGTGCTCGGCGAAGGGGACTTCTTCGACGCCGCCGCCTGGGCCAACGGCAGCGCCATGACGTACCGGGTGAAGGCCGTCACCAGCTGTACCGTGCTCTCCCTCGACCGCCGCGTTCTCGTCGAACTCGCCGACCGGGAGCCCTCGCTGCGCACCCAGCTGACCGAGTTCGCCGCCTGGGCCCCGGCCGACCCCGAGCGCCCGATCGCCCTCCCATCGGGCCACTCCGGCGAGCCGTACCTGCCGGAGACCTTCGTCGACTACGACGAGAGCCCGCGCGAGTACGAGCTGAGCATCGCCCAGACCGTCCTCAAGGTGCACACCCGCGTCGCGGACATCTACAACTCCGACATCGACCAGGTCCGGGCCCAACTCCGCCTGACCGTCGAGGCGCTGCGCGAGCGCCAGGAGCGGGAGATGCTCAACCACCCCGAGTACGGCCTGCTCAACAACGTCGTGCCGACCCAGCGCGTGCGCACCCGCAAGCTATGCCCCCGTCCCGCACCGCCTGGAGGCAGGCACGGGCCACATCGCCGGGGTCGCCGGCCTGCGGGCGGCCTTGCGGTACCTGTCCGGGCTGGACCGGCAGGCCGCCACCGTCCACGAGGCGCAGCTCACCGCGTACGCCACGGCCGCGCTGGCCACCGTGCCCGGGCTCCGGCTGATCGGCAACGCGCCGGGCAAGATCGGGGTGCTCACCTTCCTGGTCGCTGGGACGGATCCGATCGCCCTCGCCGGGGCGCTCGGCCAGCAGGGCATCGCGGTCCGTGCCGGCCACCACTGCGCCCAACCCGCCCTCGCCGCCTACGGGGTGCGGAGTGCGGCGCGGGCCTCGCTCGCCCTGTACAACACCGTGCAGGACGTCGGCGCCCTGCTGGCCGCCCTCCGGGGCATCCAGGCGGAGACCGCCGCCGGGTGACCGGCGTCGGGGGCGGGCACCGGGCCGGTGCCCGCCCCCGGCATTCCCCACGACTACCTGGCGACCGCCGTGACGGAGCCGGTGACCCCGCAGCGGGCCGCGTACTGCGTCAGGCCCTCGGGGGTCGCCCCCGCCCAGCCGACGTAGCCGTCCGGTCGGACCAGGAACACGCCGGTGCCGTACGCCTCGTAGGGCGGGATGCGCACCACGGGGACGTCGAGGGCGGGCAGTTCGCCCTCGGTGCCGACCGTCAGGAGCGTCCAGTGCGGCCCGCGGAAGGCGTCGAACAGCCGGGTGCCGCCCCGCTGGCCGTCCGGGGCGCGGTCGCCGGCCCGCAACGCGTCCTGCGCCAGGGCCGGGCGGGTGTCCACGGCGAGCGAGGACTCCCGGTAGCCGAGGCCGAGTTGCTGGGTGGCCCTGCCGCGGCGGACCTCGCCGCGGTGGACCTTGGTGGACAGTTCCAGCATCGCCGCGGCGTTGGCCCGCCGCTCCTCCTCGTAGCTGTCGAGCAGTGCGGCGTCCGCCCGGCCGGTGAGCACGGCGGCCAGCTTCCAGCCGAGGTTGTAGGCGTCCTGGATGCTGGTGTTGAGGCCCTGGGCGCCCGCCGGGGAGTGCACATGGGCGGCGTCGCCCGCGAGCAGGACCCGGCCGGAGCGGAAGCGGTCGGCCAGCGCCGCGCGCGGCCGGAACTCGGAGGCCCAGCGCACCCCGTCGACCTGCTCGGCGGCCAGGTGGGAGCGCTCGGCGACCAGTGCCCGGATGCCGTCGAGCGTGAGGTCGACGGCCGTCCCCTCCGGGAACTGGGCGACGAGCTGGAACTCCTCGGTGCCGGCCAGCGGGCAGATCGCCAGCAGGCCCTGCTCGGCCCGGAAGACGTGCCAGTGCTCGCGGCCGAGGCCGGTGAGCCGGATGTCCGCGACCAGCATCGGGGCCGGGTCGACGGTCTCCCCCGTCATGCCGATGCCGAGCAGCCGACGCACCGTCGAGCGCCCGCCGTCGGCGGCGACCGCGTAGCGGGCCCGTACCGGGCCGCCGGTCGCGAACTCGGCGGTCACGCCCTGCTCGTCCTGCGTCAGGCCGACCAGCTCGCGCCCGAAGTCGACCTCGCCGCCCAGTTCGCGCAGCCGCCGGTACAGCACCTGCTGGGTGCGCCACTGGGGCACCATCAGCGTTTCGGTGTACGGCTCGGCCTCGGAGGGCTCGGTCGGGTCGTACATCCGGTGCTCGCCCTGCGGTTCGCCGGCCGTCCAGAGCAGGTTCGGCGGGTAGTGGCCGGCCGTCGCGCGGATCTCGGCGAGCACGCCGAGGTCGTCCAGGACCTCCAGGGTGCGCGGCTGGAGGCCCTTGCCGCGCGAGCCCGGGAAGAGCTCCGCACCGCGCTCGACCAGTAGCGCGGCGACGCCGTGCCGGGCGAGGTCGAGGGCGAGGGCGAGGCCGGTGGGACCGGCGCCGACGATCAGGACCTCGGGGTCCGTCCCGTGGTCGGACGCACCGTGCTTGAACATGCCGTGGTCGGTCACGGCAACCCCCTTTAACGTTGTTAAACAGCCGTTGCCCCCAGCCTGCAATTAACGGCGTTAAACTGTCAACCGTGACGCCACGGAGAACCCCCAAGCTCGACCGCGCCCAGGTCGTCGACACCGCGCTGACCCTCCTGAACGAGGCCGGCCTGGACGGCCTCACCCTGCGTGCGATCGCCGCCCGACTGGACGTCAAGGCACCTGCGCTGTACTGGTACTTCAAGGACAAGCAGGCGCTGCTCGACGAGATGGCGACCGAGATGATGCGCCGCATGACGGCCGAGGCCGGGCCGACGGCGGGAGACTGGCGGGAGGCGTACCTGACGACCATGCGCACCCTGCGCGCCCAGCTGCTGCGCTACCGCGACGGCGCCAAGGTCTACAGCGGCGCCCGGTTCACGGACACTTCGTACGCGTCGGGCCTGGAGGCCTCGCTGCGACTGCTGACCGGGGCCGGCTTCAGCCCGGCGGCCGCCGCCCGGGCCTGGTACACGGCCTACAGCTACACCGTCGGCTTCGTCATCGAGGAGCAGTCCATGGGCCCCAACCCCTTCGACGGCGAGGAGGGTTACGACCTGGACGCGCGCGCCGAGCGGCTGGCCGCCCACCCGCTCGCCGCTGAGGCGGGCCGGGTGATGTTCCAGGACTTCGACCGGGGATTCGAGCAGGGCCTGGCGGCGGTGCTGGCGGGAGTGGAGGCGACGCTCCTGACGTGAAACCGCCGGGCGGGCATCCCGTAATCGCCCCATTCGACAGACAATCGACGGACTTGTCTGCAGAATCGCAGCCCTGACGCATCGTTCCGTACCACTGCGGTTAACCTCGGGTTTACATGCACCTGTTGACCGCGTTCACCTCCTGTGTCTAGTTTCGAGCCGCCGCGGTCGTGCTACGCGCGTCACGGCCCCAACTTCTGACACAGATGACGATGACGTCGAGGAACCAACCATGCACGCAGTTCCCACCCGAAAGCGGTGGCTCCGGTACGGTGCCGGTCTGATCGGCGCGGCCTCGCTGACCGCGTTCGGCGGCGCGCCCGCCGCCTTCGCGGCCGACGGCCCGCAGACCGCCACGCCGATCAAGCACCTTGTGGTGATATTCCAGGAGAACGTCTCCTTCGACCACTACTTCGGCACCTACCCGAACGCGGCCAACACCGCCGACGACAAGGTGAAGTTCACCGCCAAGCCCGGCACCCCCAAGGTGGACGGTCTGAGCGACGACCTGCTCCACAAGAACCCGAACCGGACCAACCCGCAGCGGCTGGGCCCGGCACAGGCCGTCACCTGCGACCAGGACCACACCTACAAGGACGAGCAGGCCGCCTTCGACGGCGGCAAGATGGACAAGTTCGTCGAGCACACCGACATCGAGAGCTGCAAGGCCCCGATGTACACCGCGCCCGGCCTGGTGATGGACTACTACGACGGCAACACCGTCACCGGCCTGTGGAACTACGCCCAGCGCTTCGCGATGAGCGACAACTTCTTCGGAACCAACTACGGCCCGTCCACCCCCGGCGCGATCAACCTGGTCTCCGGCCAGCTGCACGGCGGTTACCCGGTGGACCCGAAGACCGGTCAGCAGACCACCGACGCCTATGTGGTCGCCTCCCCGGACGCCAAGGGCATCGGCACGGTCATCAACGACCCCGACCCGGGCTATGACGAGTGCTCCGATCCCAAGCACAACCACCTGGTGATGACCGGCAAGAACGTCGGCGACCTGCTCACCGACAAGGGCGTCAGCTGGGGTTGGTTCCAGGGCGGTTTCAAGCCGACCGGCACCAAGGACGGCAAGGCCGTCTGCGAGGCCGCGCACAACAACATCGTCGGCGCCTCACAGACCGACTACAACCCGCACCATGAGCCGTTCCAGTACTACAAGTCCACGGCGAACCCGAAGCACCTGGCGCCGAAGGACGCGGACGAGATCGGCCACGACGGCCAGGCGAACCACCAGTACGACCTGACCGACTTCGACACCGCCCTCCAGCACGGCAACCTGCCGGCCGTCAGCTACCTGAAGGCCGCCAACTACCAGGACGGCCACGCCGGCTACTCCGACCCGCTGGACGAGCAGCACTTCGTCGTCGACACCCTGAACAAGCTGCAGAAGTCCAAGGACTGGGCCTCGACCGCCGTCGTCATCGCCTACGACGACTCGGACGGCTGGTACGACCACAAGTTCGCCGAGCCGGTCAACGGCTCGCGCGACGCCGCCAATGACAGCCTGAACGGCGCCGGCCAGTGCGGCAAGGACGCCGGCTGGGGCGGCTACGCCGACCGCTGCGGCTTCGGCCCGCGCCTGCCGCTGCTGGTGGCGTCCCCGTACGCCAAGGCCAACTTCGTCGACCACACCCAGACCGACCAGTCCTCGATCCTGCGCTTCGTCGAGGACAACTGGAAGACCGGCCGGATCGGCGACTTCTCCTTCGACGAGCACGCCGACTCCATCGAGGGCATGTTCGACTTCAAGAACGCCCAGGCCGCCACCCTGATCCTGGACCCGACCACCGGCCAGCCGGCCGGCGGCGACTCCACCCCGTCCGGCCAGCCCACCGGCGGCTCCTCGGCCACCACCCCGGCCGGCTCGGTGACCTCGACCGACGGTGCCGGCACCGGCACCGGCTCCACCACCGTCGCGGGTGCCACCAGCAGCGCGAGCGGCCCGGCGCTGGCCGCGACCGGTGCCGACTCCAACACCGGGCCGATCGCGGCCGGGGCCGTGGCGCTGCTGGCGCTCGGCGGCGGCACGGTCTTCCTCGCCCGCCGCAGGCGCGGTCGCCGCGCCTGACCGTCTGACGTCTGACGCGCACACCGGTCGCACAGCACACCGACACCGCCGGGTCCTCACCGAGGGCCCGGCGGTGTCGCCGTATCCGGGTCAGGCGCTCATCGACTCGGTTGTCCGCAGCGCCCGCCGCGGAGTCGGGCTACCCTTCCCGCCACGACGGCACCCGTACGGCGTGCAGCGGCTGATCAAGCAGTAGGCAAGGACCAGGTCGTCGTGGAGATGCTCGCCGCGCCCAAGCAGGAGTTCCCGCAGTTCCCGGCGGCGCTGTCGCACGTGCTGCTGGCCCTGGAGGAGATCGTCCGGGCGCTGGACGACCGGCTGGTGCGGGTGCGGGCGACGCTGGAGCAGTTGGAGGCGGGCCTCGCCCGGGGCGCCGGGATCGGCCTGCCCCGGATCACCCTGCTGGAGACGAAGTACCTGCGCGCCACCACCCGCGCGGAGGCCGACTGGCTGGGCGCGGTGCTGGACGACCTGCGCGCCGGCCGGCTGGTCTGGTCGACCGAGTAGCTGATCGCCTTCGCCCAGGGGCAGGAGGCGGCCGACGGCTGAGCACTCGGGCGCCGGTCAGCGGCCCAGCGCGGTCTCCCGGGTCATCCGGGACAGCTTCTCCGGGTTGCGCACCGCGTAGAGGCCGGTGACCAGGCCCTCCTCCAGGCGCAGCGCCAGGACGGTGTCCACCTCGCCGTCCAGCCGGACCACCAGCGCCGGGTGGCCGTTGACCTGCTCCGCCCGGATCGAGACCGCCCGCCGGGTGATCCGGCACAGCAGCCCGGCCACCAGCTCGGCGCCCACCACGGGGGCCGGTGTGGCCTGCACCAGTCCCCCGCCGTCGCCCACCAGGACGACGTCGGGCGCGAGCAGGTCGAGCAGGGTGCGCAGATCGCCGGTCTCGACGGCCCGTTGGAAGGCCGCGACCGCCTGCCGGGCCTCGGCGGCCGGGACCGCCCCGCGCGGCCGGCGCGCGGCGACGTGGGCGCGGGCCCGGTGGGCGATCTGGCGGACGGCGGCCTGGCTCTTGTCGACGGCCTCGGCGATCTCCCCGTACTCCAGGCCGAACACCTCGCGCAGCACGAACACCGCGCGTTCGGTCGGCGCGAGGGTCTCCAGCACCAGCAGCATCGCCATCGAGACGCTCTCGGCCAGTTCGACGTCCTCCGCCACGTCGGGCGTGGTCAGCAGCGGTTCGGGCAGCCACGGGCCGACGTACGACTCGCGGCGTCTGGCGAGCGTGCGCAGCCGGCCGAGCGCCTGGCGGGTGGTGATCCGCACCAGGTAGGCGCGGTGCTCCCGGACTGTGGAGAGGTCGACGCCGACCCAGCGCAGCCAGGTCTCCTGCAGCACGTCCTCGGCGTCGGCGGCCGAGCCGAGCAGCTCGTAGGCGACGGTGAACAGCAGGTTGCGGTGGGCGAGGAACGCCTCGGTCGCCGCGTCCGCCGGCTGCCCGGCCCCGGTGGGGTACTCGCTCATGCCCGGCTCCTGTCACTCGCTGTCGGCCGCGCCCGGATGTGTCCGGTCCGCTGCACACGGGACACCGCTCGGCGCCGTCCTGTGACACCCCCGCGCGGTGGCGTGCGTCACAACCGCGCGCTGTCACGGGCGCCGGGCCGTCGGCGTCTTGTGGTCGTCCGGCGCGGATGCGCACGACGAACGAGTGAGGACGACACCATGGAAACCCGCTTCAACCTGCTCGCCAGCCCGACCGCCGCCAAGGTCGCCAAGCGCTTCTTCAGCACCTCGCAGGCCATCCAGGAGTCGACGCTCCCCAAGGCCCTGCAGGACCTGGTCATGCTGCGTGCCAGTCAGATCAACGGCTGCGGCTTCTGCATCGACATCCACAGCAAGGAGGCGGCGGGCCACGGGGAGACGCCGTTGCGGCTCAACCTGGTCGCCGGTTGGCGGCACAGCACCGTGTTCACCTCGGCCGAGCGCGCCGCGCTGGCGCTCACCGAGGAGGGCACCCGGCTCGCGGACGGCGCTGGCGGCGTCTGCGACGCGACCTGGGCCGAGGTGCGCGAGCACTACGACGACGACCAGGTCGGCGCACTGGTCTGCCTGGTCGCGATGATCAACGCGGCCAACCGGATGGGCGTGATCGTGAACAACCTGGGCGGCTCCTTCGAGCCCGGCGCCTTCGCGGCGCTCGACTGACCGCCGCACGGCCGGCGCGCCCCGCCCTGGCCGGACCACCGGCCCGGGCGGGGCGCGCCGCCGTTACTCGGGGAGCTTGCGGCAGCGCGAAGGCGATCCGCCGGCGTCCGGCTCTCATCGTCCTGTCCGGGTGCGCCCGGGCTCAGTGCGGTCCGTGCGGTCCGCCCGGGGTCAGGAAGTCCCGCAGCCGTTCCACCAGTGGGCGCTCAGGCGGCGGCAGACGGTCGGCGGGCCGTGCGGTCGGGGGCTGGTGCCGGGTCCTGGCGGATCCTGGGGTAGAGCAGTTCGTCCTCCAGGTAGGTGTGGACGGTCAGCGCCACGATGATCCGTTGGGCCGTCCTGTGCCGGGCCGGCCCGGGTCGTCGCCGTCGCCCTGGCGAGCCCTTGGTACTCGCGGAACAGGCGGCGGACTTCCTTGTGGTCCTCCCGCAGCAGGACGATGGCATCGTTCGACATCATCGGCCTCCTCGTCGGCGGCCCCCGCCGATCGGGCGTGTCCTCGGGCGGACCGGGGCCAAACGCGGGGCCGCCGACAGGATTGCCGCCGCAGATCCGGGGCAGCCGTGAGACACGTCCCGGTTCCGGAACGACCGCCGGGACGGCCAACGTCAGCGAAGCGGGGCAGGCGATGCGCGCGCCCGGGCGCGCAGTGCGGAGTCGATGCCCCGCAGGAAGTGTTCGAGGTCGTCGCGGTTGCGGGAGGTGAGGCCTCGCGGGCGCGGGCGTTGTACCACTCCACGCCCTGCTCCGCCTGAGCTTCGGACAGGCCGCTCAGCCGGGCCAAGCGCGCTGAGCAGACCCGGGCTGGCGACGACCCGGCCGCAGTGGTCGCACAGGTCGAACGCTTCCACATCGTCGTCGGCGGACGAGCCGTCCGCCGGGGGTCCGTTGGCCTCCACGCAGCGCGCCTACCCCGCCCGGGCGGGACGAACCGTCCGGTGTGACGCGGTAGGCGCGTCAGCGGTCCCGGTCGACGGGTCCGCCCACGACCCTGACCGTACCCGCGGGCAGGCGTGCGGCTACGGTCCCGGGGGATCGGAGCCGCACGCCTGCCCGGGATGGACTCAACCTGGGGTGATCCGGCCTCGCCAGCCGCCCGCCTCCCGGCCGCGCTGCTCGATGAACTCCTTGAACCGCTTCAGGTCCCCCTTCACCCGGCGGTCGACCACACCCAGGACGTCAGCGGCCTTCTCGGCCATGCCCTCGGGCCGGAAGTCGATGGCCATGTTGATGCGGGTGTGCCGGTCGTCGAGGCGTTGGAAGGTCACGACGCCCTTCTGCTCCACATCGCCGTCCATGGTCCGCCAGGCGATCCGTTCGTCGGGCAGCTGGTCGACGATCTCGGTGTCGAACTCCCGGGAGACGCCGCCGATGCTGGTCCGCCAGTGGTTGTGGCGGTCGTCCAGTTGGGTCACGGAGTCGACGCCCTCCATGAAGCGCGGGAACTCCTCGAACAGCGTCCACTGGTTGTACGCGGCGTGCAGGGGGACGTCGACGTCGACGGACTCCTTCACCATGCTCATCTGAGGCCTCCTCGCGTGCTGCGGCCGGGCCGTTCCCGGCCGACCGCGCGTGTGCCCGCCCGTGGCCGGCGTAACCATCCCACCGGGTCCGGCCCGGTGGCCGACTGGGGCGTCCCGGGGTTGCAGGACCGGGCCCCGAGCCCCGGAGGGCGCCGTGTACGAGATGTGGGCCGAACACGACCTGGCGGTGTCACCGCCCGGACTGGTGTGGCACGTGGCGGCCGAGAACGACGCCGGGGACACCCGGTTGCGAACGGTAGAGGCTCGGGACGCCGATGCCGGAGGCCCCGAGGTGAAGCGGTGCGGCGTAGACACTCCGCAGCATCCCGTCGGCGGGGGCGGCCGAGGCGAGGTCCGCCACCAGGGCCGGTCAGCGCACCTCGTCGGACGACAGGAGATCGGCGAAAGAGCCGGTTGACCGCCGCCACCGTCCGGCGTTTCAGCCCCGCGGCCGGGGGCAGCCGCGCGGGGAGCACTCCGGGAGGAGACAGGGCCGCATGGTTCAGGGATTTCGTCCGCCGCTGTCGTCCGACGGCTCGTGATCCCGCGAGCGGTGCCGCCGCAGGTACCAGACCAGCAGGGCGATGATCACGACGATCGCGATGGCGGCGACCCCGCCGACCATTCCCTCCACCCTGGTGTAGGCGACTCCGGCGAAGTAGCCGAGGAGGGTGAAGCCGACGCCCCAGGCGACCCCGCCGAGGGCGTTGTAGAAGAGGAACCGGCAGTACGGCATGCGGGACATCCCGGCCAGCGAGGGCACCAGCGGGCGGAAGAAGGCGATGAAACGGCCGACGAAGACGGCGGCCGGCCCGCGCCGGCGGATCAGGTCCTGCGCCGTGCCGACCTGCTTGGCATGGCGTCGCAGCGGGCGGGTGAAGACCATGCCACCGATGACCGCGTACACGACCGGGCCGGACAGGCCGCGTAGCCAGTCGGTGATCGAGTGCATCGGCCACACCTCGTCGGCGATCGTGCCTCTTTTTCGCCCTAAGGTAATTCTTATCCCATGCCGATCCCGTCGGGCGGGAAGGGGACGGTGCGTTCCGGGTCAGGACGATCCGCAGATCGCACGCCTGGGCCGTCAGCCGGTCGAGCGCGGTGCGCAGACCGTCCGCGCATTCCCGGCTGTGCCGGATGAAGGCCTTCATCTCGGGTTCCCCGAACTCGCTGCCGCTGCGGCCGGCGAATCCGCCGCCGAAACCCTTCGTCCCGGCGACGCCGACCAGCCAGCCGTCCACCCGGACGACGGTCGACGTGCGTTCCAGCACCTGCACCCCGTACGAGGTCAGGATCCGGGTGAGCCGTTCCCCACGCCCGAGCCCCACCCGGACCCCGATCCGGCACCGCCACCCGAACCGCACCCCGGACAGCGCTGACGGACCGTCAACTCCACTGCGCGTGAAGGTCGACACCGCGATGGTCGAGCGGGGATGGCACCTCCAGCCAGACCAGCTTCCCGCCGTCCTCGGGCGCGCTGCCCCAGGTGCGGGAGAGCCGGTCGACCACCCGCAGGCCGTGCCCGCCCGGCCGCCCCGGGTCGACGGACGGGCGCAGCCGCGGTGCCACCGGGCTGGCGTCGACAACCTCCGCCCGCAGCCGGGTGCCGTTCCAGTTCAGCCGCAGTTCACGCGGTCCCCCGGGGGCGTGCAGGCAGGCGTTGGTGACCAGTTCCGAGACCATCAGCAGGACGTCCTCGGCGGTGGCCCGCTCCTCGTCGTCGACGGCGGGCAGCCAGTGCCAGGACCGCAGCGCCTCCCGGCTGAACTCGCGGCTGCGTTGAACCGCGCCCTCGCTGCCGGCGAACGCGAGCCGCTTCGTCTGCCCGGCGGTTGCTTCTGGTGCTCGCCCAGGGCGGTGCATGCTGGGTCCGCTCATGTCGGTCCGGGGCTTTCGCCCCTGTCCTGGGACGGCCCGCCGGTCGAGTTCAGCGCCGACTTGAGATCGGGATGGATCTGCCGCACGCCGTCGGCTCCGGTGACCGCGAACAGCCGCGCCACGATCGGTCGCGGGTCCGCGAGTTCCCGCCGTCCCGGGCGCGGCCGGGTACACCACTTGATCCTCGTCCATGCCCCGCGTTTGCCCCCGACCATCGTGGCTACACGCGCCCACGTAGGGCGGAGGCGATCAGCACGGCGACGCCGGACAGCGGCCGCGACGACCGCGTTCCCCGTCCCCGGGTCGGTCGGCGGGAGTCGCCCGACCCGGGGACGGGCGGACCGGCGCTGGAGCGACCTGCTCCAGGAGGTGCGGGTCGCCCAGACCGCGCAGATTCTCTTCGGGTTCCTGCTGAGCGTCGTAGGCGGCCAGCCGATCCTGGTACTCGGACAGCAGCGCCACACCGGTGCGCAGGAGTTCGACGCCATCGCGCTTCCTCATACCAGCGCTGTAGCGAGGATCGAGGTCCTTGGCCACATCGATCTCCGACCCCGGCTTCGCCTGCAGCGGCTTGATGAACTCGGCGATCTGCTTGGCTGTCTTGTCCGACATCGTCGACCAGTCCCTCTCCAGTCAGCGCACGCAGCGTCGGCCAGCGCCCGGCCAGGATCGCTTCGCTGCCCGGTACCTGTTCACCTTCGGTCCTGCCTGCATACCCGTCAAACGGCGGCCGCTCAGAACCGATCGGGGAGATTTCGAAGACCGCGTACGTGGCCCGTCCCGCCAGGTCCCCGAACTGCTCCGAGTCGGCGCCAAGCTGGCGCCTCCCCATGCGCGGGTTCGTCCAGGGGCGGGCATCAGCCGCTGCTCCGGCACCAAGTGGGCTCCCAGCGATCGGTCGCAAACCCTAGCGGCCCGGTGGGTCCCCCGCGTCCGCGAGGAGCGGGGCCGCAGACCCGAGCCGCCGATGCACGTCGAGACCCGTGTCCCGGTTGACCGACGGAGGGACGCCCCCGGCCCACGGAGGAAGTCCCGCAGCCTCGGCTGGTCGGGATGGAAGGCGAGCCGGGCACGCCGGTCGGCGCCCAGAATGGCCACGCGGATCAGCAGCGCGGTGCGCATCACGGCGGGGGCGCGACGGCGTGGACGGCCGCGGCGCTGGCGTCGAGCAGGACCTGACGATGCCAGTGCCCGAACCGGTGTCGAGGATCCCGTGCTGGACACGGCCGGCGGCATCGGCGAAGCGCCGCCGGGCCTGGCGGCGTTCGGTCTCGGCCTGCGGCAGACCGTAGAACTCGACCGTGACCGCGTACTCCTCTCCGATCGTGCCGTCCACCCCGACGCGCTCTACCGGGATCCGGCCGTATAGCGGTTCGGGTCGGCAAGCGCGCTGCCGTCAAGACGTGTGAGCAGTTCGGCCACCGTGGTGTGGACCTCGAGGGCGCCGGCCGCGCGCAGGGCCCGCTCGCCGAATCCGCCGGACAGCACCGCGATACAGGGAACCTTGGCTTGGGCCGCGGCCTGCACGTCCCACGGGGTGTCGCCGACGAACAGCGCCTGCTGCGGTCCGACGCTGGCCTTGTCGAGGGCGGCGTGGACGAGGTCGGGGGCAGGCTTGCTGGCATCCACGTCGTCGGCGCTGGTCGCGGCGTCGATCACGTCGTCGGCGTCCAGGACGCGGCGCATCACCGCCAGGTCCCGCGCGGAAGCGGAGGAGGCCAGGACGATGCTCCAGCCGCGCCGCTTCAGCTCCCGCAGCAGGTCGGCGGCGCCGTCGAAGGCCCGCAGGCCGGGCCACAGCCGGGCGAACAGCGCCTGGTGTGCCGCGCTGATCGCCACGTCCTCGCTCCGGTCCCGGTCGTCGCCGAGCACATGGTCCAGGAGCTGATCGCCACCCATACCGATCGCCCCGTGGATGCGCGCCATCACCGGGTGGTGGCTGAACTGGGCGAGTGCCTCGGTCCAGGCGATCGTGTGCCAGTAGCTGGTGTCCAGCAGGGTTCCGTCAACATCGAACAGCGCCGTGGCCGGCATCAGCCGCCTCCTCATCGCTCACGCCTTAGCTTTTACCTTCGCCTCACCGGCAGCGGAGCGCACCCCCAGCGGCGTCCTGAGTGCAGTGGGAAGCGCCGAAGGACGCGGCCCGCGTCGCCTCTGAATCCCTGGCACCGGCCAGAATAGGCCGATCCTCGCTATCTGCGCCGAGGGCAGCCCGGGCGGCGCGTCTACGCCCGGCCGCCGTCCCGTGCGCTGAACCTTCCGCTCATCTCCTCCCGGCATGGCCGGAGGTTGCGCGGCCGCTGGCCGTTGCCTCCGGATAGGGCCAACAAGACACTTACCTGCACGCCGTCCCACTGCCGTGACCCTCGGGTGGTGCTGCTCGACGTTTGCCCGCGCGCAGTGCGATCCAGGGCAGCACGAGCCAGCAGACGGCGAACCAGAACACCACCCCGCCCGCGACCGCCCAAGCGGTCGCCGATCCGGTGGCGACGTGCAGGAGCAGTGCCAGGGCGGCGCCGACGGTGACGCCGAGCAGAACCAGCCCCAGGACGATCATCTTGGCGCCGGCGCGGACGAGTTCGGGCATCATCTGGTGTCCGGCCAGGAAGCGGTGGAAGGCGACCGGGGCGATCAGCGTGCCGGTGGCGACCGCACCCAGGACAACCGTGACGTCGTACAGCGTCCGATCTGCGGGACTGATCTGGGTGAACCGGGGAGTGAACACCACGCTGATCAGGAACCCGAAGAGGATCTGCGCGCCGGTCTGAGCGACGCGCACCTCCTGGAGCATCTCCTCCCACTTGCGGTCCGCCTTCTCCTCCGACTCTTCCTTCCCGTCCTTCCCGTTCTCGCCCACTTTTCCCGTAGTCCTTTCGCCGTACCTGTCCTTCCGTCCATGATTCGCCATCGCCCCCACCCGTGCGCGGTCAACCGCGCGCTGTGGGTGGTGTGCGCCCTTCGATCGGACCGAGGCCTTTTGGGACCGAAGCCACGTCGATGGCCAACGCCCGCCCCGGCCTGCTCCACCGGTTGAGATCCGGTGGCCGGGCAGTCGCCTGGTACCTCCCGCCGTCGGCGGGCGAGCAATAGCAGGGAGGAGGACGATGCCGTGAGCTCCCTCGGTGACCAGCGGTGTCCGCACCGGTCGGATCCGCTGGGGGCGAGCAGGAGCAGCTGGACGTCCCTGGTGGCGGGTAGCGCAAGGCTGCGTCGAGGATGGTGGGCTGCCGCCAGGCCTGGGCGTGGACCAGCGCGCGGCTGAGGGATCCCGCCGGGGCGGATGGGCGGTCAGCGCCAGCGGGTGGAGGCGGCGATGAGGAGAGTCAGGACGATGGGCGCGGCGATTGGTTCCTCAGAAGCGGGCTAGGCCGTGGTTCGACCGCCGAGTCGGTGCACGAGTTGCTCGGTGCGGGGCCACGCTGCCCCGCTCGTGGCCGTCAGTGTAGGCGCCCACCTGCAGGCAGCGTGAGCCGTGTCACGTCTGCCCCAAGGTGGAGCGTCCGGCCGGGGTCCGGCCGGGCCGGGCGATAGCAGGCCCCGCGGCTGTGCGCCCTGCGGTCCAGCTCAGCAGCCGACCGATCGGCCAGGTCGTCACCAGTCGTTCCGGGCCCAGACCGGCCCGCGCGGCGCGGGCGTACCCGGTGGACTGCCAGTGCAGTTGCTCGGGGGCGTGGGCGTCGGTATCCACGGCGAACAGGCAGCCCGCCTCGGCCGCCAGCAGCAGGAGGTCGTCGGGTGGGTCGCGCCGCTCGGGCCGGCAGTTGATCTCGACCGCCGTGCCGGCCTCGGCGCATGCGGCGAAGACAGCCTCGGCGTCGAACGGCGACTGCGGTCGGCCCCGGCCGGTGATGATTCGGCCGGTGCAGTGCCCGAGTACGTCGGTGTGCGGGTTGCGCACCGCCGCCACCAGGCGGGCGGTCATCGGCCCGGGTTCTGAGCGGAGCTTGGAGTGTACGGAGGCCACCACCACGTCGAGCCGCGCGAGCAGGTCCTCCTCCTGGTCGAGCGAGCCGTCCTGGAGGATGTCGCACTCGATTCCGGTCAGCAGCCGAAAGCCTGGGCGCTACGCCGAGAGCTACCGGCAGGCCTGGCAGCAGGCGGTCGCCGAACTCGACGGCGCACGCTACTTCGCCCTCCTGGACGGCCTCGACGCCTTCGCCACCGACCCGCCACTACGCCACCGAGCGAACCGAAAGGCGCGCGGATACTTGTCCGGCACCCTGCGGCGCGAGCAGCGCAGGACCCTGAAACGTCTCGACCGCGCCCTGCGCACCGAGCCGGGCCCGCACCGCGACCAAGCGCTGCACCGCGCCCGCAAGGCCGCCAAACGCGCCCGCTACACCGCAGATCACGCCCAATCCCACATTCCGCGCCGCACGGCGAAACGAGCAGCGAGGTTCGGCGCCCGGATGAAGAAGCTGCACAAGGTGCTGGGCGCCCACCAGGACAGCGTGGTGACCCTACAGGAACTGATCGCCCTCGAAAGCCAGGACACCGGCAGCAACGAGCGGCACGCCTTCGCCTACGGTGTCCTCTACGAACGACAGCGGCACACCGCCGAAGCCGCACAGAAGCACTTGCCGAAACTGCGCCGCCGGGCCGGTCGCCGCAAGCTCACCCGGCTGCCCTGACCAGCGCGCCGCACGAGTCGTTCGGATGACCCGAGCTTCCCCCAGCGGGCGCCTGGAGGCGCGACCGAACTCGGTCCGGCCCCGGTGGTGAACCATCGCCGCCGGTTGGCAGCGGGCGGTTCGGGGGACATCGCCCTGCGCAACGGCCGGCTCGCCTGGAAACCTCGACGAGCACCCGTGCAAACACAAGCGAAGTCCGTCCCCCAACACTAGTGCCGGGAGGCGGACTTACCTTCAGTGTTTGGTCAGTCCTTGAGGGCATCCTTTGCCTTCTGGCCAGCCTGGAGCATGTCGCCCTTGACCTGCTCGGCTTTTCCCTTGGCCGTGAGGCTCTCGTTTCCGACGGCCTTACCGATGGTTTCCTTTGCCTTGCCCTTAACGGTCTCTGCCGTGTGTTCCATCTTCTTACCTGCGCCCACGACCATCCTCCTCATGAGCTCGGTGTCGTGCGTTGCGTCTGCCCCATGTCAATACATTCATGCTCGAAATCTATGGAATTTAGCGCGGTGGCGGCCCATGACCGTATCTGGACGGTCCGATCGTCCTGCTGCCCGCCGCTCCGCTGTGGGACGTCGGTTGCGTGCTCGGCAAGGTCGTGCAGGCGGCCGAGCAGGAGGTCTACGATCCCGGCCCGGTCCAGGAGGAGCTCACCAAATTGGAGAGAGGAGGGGCGTATCAACGAGGAGGAGTTCACGCAGAACAGCTGTTGCAGCGGCTCGAAGAGATTAGAGCGCACCAGCTATGCCGGACCGGGCAATAGCACAAACCCCGGCGCCAGCCGTCTGCTTCATTGTCCGTTGGCGGAGCGGCGCAGGAGGGTGGCGAGGAGTTCGGAGACGGTGGGGCCGGCGTCGGCGGGGTGGCGCAGTTGTTTGCTGGCGATGACGCTGTAGTGGTTGGCGCGGCCGCGGCGTTCGTGACTGAGGTATCCTGCCTGTTCGAGATCGGTGATGATGCGCTGGACGGCGCGTTCGGTGAGCAGGCAGCGGATGGCGATGTCGCGGACGCGGATCCCCGGGTCGCGGGCGATCTGGACCAGCACGCGGGCGTGGTTGGTCAGGAAGGTCCACTGCCGCTCGGTCGCCGTACCGTTGTCCATACCTCCATGATAGGACGACGGTTTCACGGCCGCCGAAACACGACAGCATATTCGCGCAATGGCTGACATGTCCGGCAAATGAGCGAACAGTGCAAAGAAAAGCTGCCCGCACGCCTCGACGGCGGATCCCTGCGGCCCTCGTCTGGAGATGGTGCGCGTGGACCCGCAGTCGCCCATCTCAGCGCGGTCGAGGCAGGCAACCGCACTGCGGTGGGGCCGCGCGAACAGGCCCTGTGGCGGGGCCTGGGCGGATCGCGTCCGCCTGGACGCCCTGCGGCATCACTCACCGCGCACGCCTCCTGCCTGTGCCTCCGGTTCGAGGACGACACCCAGCTCGTCGCCGTGGAACTTGCGTCCGGGTCGGCGCGGTGATCCGCGCGGTCCGCCAAAACGCCAGGCCGGACGGCCTCGCCGAGTTCGAGGAGTCGATGCGCGTGCTGCGATATGCCTCTCATGGTCAGGCGGGCCAGACGCGCTGTTCTCGGCTGCCCGCCCACTGTCAGGCGGTGCGCGAGACCGCCGCGGACCGGTGCCCTGCTGGTCGACCACGAGGTGGGCTGGCTCGCCCGCTCCCCGGCTCCGGCACCCCGCAAGGTTCGCGGTCGTCCGTCATTCCGTTCGGTCCGCCGGGGTCGGCACGACACACGTCCCACAGGTCCCGGGCCACCTGGCCATCCGTAAGGCGCGAACGCACGCTTCGCCGGGGACCAGCCGCGTCCTGGCCGAGCTGGCCGACGGCCCCGCGGACCGGACCTGGGACAAGCGGATGCGCGAACTGATCCGCTCCGACGTCCTCGTCCGTCAGCGGTCAGCCCTCCAGCACGTCCGCGATCCGGTGCAGCATTCCGCCGCCGGTCGGCTGGCGGGGTGCCGTTTCCCGGACGGCCCGCATCCGCTCGCCGATCTCTTGAAGCTCCTTGCGGCCGAGCACGGCACGGATGCGCGGGAACCAGTCGTCCTCCTCCTCGGAGATGTGCCGCTCCACGGCGTCGATCAGCACGACGACCTTGGCTTCGTAACCCTCGTCGTCGGGGGTCATGCGGCTCAGCTCCTCGCAGAGGAGGTCGGCGACGTGGTGCTGCTGGCGGGCGCGGTCCATGTCCTCGGCGAGGTCGGGTACCTCCCGGCGGACCGTGGGGTAGACCAGTTCCTCCTCCAGGTAGGTGTGGACGGTCAGCGCCTCGACGATCCGTTGGACCGTCTCGCCCCGGGCCTTCCCGTCGCCTCTGTCGTCGCCGTCCCCGTCGGTCCGTTCGCGGTACTGGCGGAACAGCCGGCGCACTTCCTTGTGGTCCTCACGCAGCAGGACGATGGCATCGTTCGACATCGCTGTACTCCTTCTCGACGTCTCCCCGTCCGGCAGAGCGTGTCCCCAGGCGGCCCCCAGACCAAACGCCGCCACGGGCAAGGACCCACAGCCAGTAGCCGGATCCGGACACACCGGCCTCCGCCCCTCGACACCGAGGTGATCGCCTCGGACGGCTCGCGGCAACCCGCAGGAGCATGGCGTACCTCGCAGAACCCGTACCGACCGTTCCGCAGTAAGCGCCCCTGGTGCCTACGGGGACCCGGCGCGGCCGCCAGGTGCAGTGTCACTCGGTGGTGATGCGGGCAAGGGCGTCCTGGAGGCGGCGGACGGCATCCTCGGCTTCCGTGTACTGCTGGGGGCTCGCGAGGACGGCACCGAAGGTGCCGCCGGGGCCGGCGGGCAGGGCGCGCCATTGCAGGGCGGGTGCGAGCGCGGTGATGGCGCCGGAGAGGAACCAGGCCAGGCGTCCGTGAGTGCGGGCGAGGGCGATCGCCAGGACAGCGAGCGCTTCCCGCAGGCATTCGAGCCGCTCGATCTGCGGCAGGGCCTCCTGGGCGTTCGGCCGGCCGACGGCGTCGCGCAGGCCGGCTTCGACTTGGAGAGCGAGGGCACGATCACCCGGGGCCAGTTCCCATACGTGCTTGTGGATCTGGCGCTCGGCTTCCTCGGCCAGGCTCGCGACGATCGTCCGCATGTCCATGCAGCCCCACAATAGTGACTGCCTTCGGCGGCCGAGTCTCCTGTTCTGCATTTCGGCTCCGGGTCGGCGCGGACGGCTTCGCCGGACTCACAGAACAACCAGCGGCCCGCCACAGGCGCGAACCCTCGTACCAAACCGACCGACCACCTTCACCAGGACGAAGGACGGATTGGAAGGGGTCGTCGACTGTTCCGGCCCGGACCCCCGGCGGGGACCTGCGGTGGCAGCGGCCGTGGAGCGGATCGATCGGCATCCCGGTGGGTGGCGCAGGTGTGTCGGGCGAGCCGCGGCCTCGCCCCGCCGACCGGCCCCGGGTCGACCGGTAGCCTGCCGCGCGGCGGGGTAGACACTTGTGGGATAACGCCCTGCCTTGCGGAGCGGACGACAAGAAGGCCCAGGCATGAACCCCGTCGAACGCACAATCCGCGCTCTCGACCGCGCCCAGCAGCACCACACTGTCCCGGGAATGGTCGTCGGCGTGATCAAGAAGTACGGAGACGACCGCGGCAGTCTGCTCACAGCCCTCATCGCCTACTACGGGTTCATGGCCCTGATCCCGCTGCTGCTCCTGCTCAGCACCATTCTCAGCTTCGCCCTCGACGGACACGCAGGCGCCCAGAAGGCCATCGTCAACTCCGCGCTCGTCGACTTCCCCATCATCGGCGACCAGCTCCGCCAGAACGTCCACACCATCCAGGGCAGCGGCCTCGCCCTCGTGGTTGCCCTCCTCGGCCTGGTGTATGGCGCGCTCGGTATCGCCCAGGTCCTTCAGCACGCCATGGCCGAGGTCTGGAACGTGCCCGGCGTGGTCCGCCCCGGCTACTTCCCGCGCCTGGCCCGCAGCCTGCTGCTGTTCACCACCCTCGGCGTGGGCCTGCTACTCGCCACCGCCGCCGCCACCCTCGTAGCCACCACTCTTGGCGGGCCGGCCGCCCACATCGGCGCCCTCGTCCTGTCCGCCTTGCTCAACACCGGCCTGTGCCTGGCCTGCTTCCGCATCCTGACCCCCAAAACCATCTCCACCCGCGCCCTGCTGCCCGGATGCGCGATCGCCGGGCCACTGTTCACCGTCCTGCAGGCCTTCGGTGCCCTCCTCGTGGCCCACCAGCTGCGCCACGCCACAGCCGTCTACGGGTTCTTCGCAACCGTGATCGGCCTGCTCTCCTGGCTCGCTCTGGCCGCCACGATCACCGTGTACGCGGCCGAGACCAACGTGGTTCTGCACCGGCGCCTGTGGCCGCGAAGCATTCTGCAGCCACCGCTCACCGAGGCAGACGAGAAAGTCCTGGGATCCATCGCGAACCAGGAAGAACGCCGCCCCGAGCAGCACGTCGACGTCGACTTCGAAGATGACAGCACCTCCCCCGAAGACGGGCCGCCGCACCGAAACGACACCTGACCCACACTTCGCCGAGAGCGGCGGATCCGGCCTCTGCCCCGCCGACGGGTACTTCTCCGCGAGCTACGGCCCGGTCACCGACACCACCCAGCCCGGCGGCCCGGCAGTCTACTTCAACTGACCCGTCCGATCCCGGCCGTGTGCCCCTGCTGTGCCCCGTGGCTGCGAACAGACCGGGGCACAGTCGGACCGATTCGGGCGGGATGGGACGATACCTGCCATGTCTAGCAAGTCTCCATCGGTCCGGGGCATCGAGGCCCCACCGGACCCGCTCCACCGCCTGCTGCTCGACCTAGGCGAAGCCCTCCTGGGCGGCGGCCTTCCCGTCCACGACGTCGAGGAGGAACTCCACGGTCTGGGGCGGGCGATGGGGGCTCCGAACGTACAGGTCGCCGCCCTGACCAACGGGCTGTTCGTCGCCCTGGACACGGACGAGGGCACCCGGTTCCAGCCGGTCGGAGCCGCCCTGCGGTTCGAGCAGACCGCGGACGTCCTCCACCTGGTCCACCGGCTGCGCGCCGGCGAGGTCGACGGGAACCAGGCACTGTCCGAGCTGGACCGGATCCGCCGGGCCCCGGCCCGCTGGCCCACCTGGGTCGCGGACCTCGGGGCACTGCCGGTCGGGGTCGGGGTCTGCATCTTCCTCCAGCCGGTGACGGCGAACGTGCTGGCCGCCGGGGCCGGCTCGCTGATCGTGGTCGGGCTGACCATGCTGGCCCGCCGACGACCCCGGCTGCGGCCGCTGCTGCCCGTCACGGCCGGGTTCCTGGTCGCGCTGCTCGTCCTCTCGCTCGCCCAGGCCTCACTGCTGGACGGCCCGCTGCGCACCATCGTCGCCACCCTGGCGATCCTGCTGCCGGGCGGACTGCTGGTCACCGGGCTCTCCGAGATCGCAGCGGGCGCCGCCAGCGCCGGCACGGCCCGGCTGGTGTCCGGCGCGGTACAGCTGGCGCTCTTCCTCGCCGGGGTGGCCGCCGCCGCGACCGCGATCGGCATGCCGGCCTCAGCCCTGGCCAACATCCAGGTGGCCAAGCCCAGTTGGTGGGTGATCGCCCTCGGGCTGGCACTCGCGGTGGCGGGCCTCGTGGTCAACGTCAACACCCCGCCGTCGGCAATCCCGTGGATCGTCGTGGTGATCGCGGTCAGCGTCACCGTCCAGGTGGTGGTGGGCTCGGTCCACGGCGCGGCGATCGGCGGCCTGGCCGGGGCGGTCAGCGCCGCGGTCGCAGCCACCGTGGTGCACTGGCTGCCCGGCGGCCCACTCTGGCAGGTGCTCTACCTCCCGGCGTTCTGGGTCGTGGTGCCGGGCTCCTTCGGCCTGCTCAACACCGCGCAGATCGAGGTCGGCAACGGCGCGCAGTCGGTACTGGCCGCCGTGTCGGCGGTCTTCGGGGTCTCGATCGGCACCCTGATCGGCTCGGTGATCAGCCGGATCCCCCGCCCCTCGCTCGCCGTGGCGCAGCTGCGGGCCTGACCCGGCCGAAGGCGGCGCCGGGGAGGCGGGTGGCCCCGGCGCCGCCGATACTGGGCGGGATCCCGAGAAGGTGCTCCGAGGAGGAATCGTGGACTACGGGCTCGGCGTCCGGCTCGACCGGCCGTTCCGGCAGACGGTGGAGGCCGTCACCGCCGCGCTGAAGGAACAGGGCTTCGGCGTCCTGACCACCATCGACGTCCAGGCGACCCTGCGCGAGAAACTCGGCGAGGAGCTGGAGGAGTACCTGATCCTCGGCGCCTGCAACCCCGCACTGGCCCACCGGGCGCTCCAGGCTGACCGCCGGATCGGGCTGCTGCTGCCCTGCAACGTGGTGGTCCGCACGGACGGCGACGCCACCGTGGTGGAGGCCGTCGACCCGCAGACGCTGGTCACCCTCGCCGGTTCCGGCGGCGGGCTGGGCAAGGTCGCGGACGAGGCGGCCCGCCGGCTGGGCGCGGCCCTCGCCTCGCTGCACGGCTGAGGCCAGCACGGCTGAGGCTCAGGACTCACGGCTCGGGGCTCACCTGTTGGAGCCGACCGGGCGGAAGCCGCGCCGGGGCCCCGATGGAAGACCGGTGCGGCGCTCAGTCCGGCAGCGATCAGAGGGGGCCGCCGACCCCGAGCGCCTGGTGGACGAACTCGCCGCCGCCGTCGTCCGGCACACCGGCGGTCGCCGGACGGACGACACCGCGCTGCTCGCCGTCCGCCGGGCAGGCCGGCCAGGCGTTCCAGGTGTGCGCGGAGGCCGAAGAAGGCGCCCTGCCGGTCGAGGCCTCGGTCACCCCGCCGGCGATCAGCGCCGTCTCGTCCTCCGCCAACCGCACCGCCGGACTTCCGGGAGCCCGCCCGCCAGCTGGGCGGGGCCGATCGGCGCACCACTGCCCGGCGGCAACTGCCGTACCCCGGTCCGGCACGTCGTCGGGGAACCGGATGACCACCGCGGTGGCGAACCGCTCCTCCCGCCCGCCCAGTTGGGCCGCGAGCTGGTTCTGCCGGAGCAGCCGTTCCTCCAGCCGGGAGGCGACGGTGGCCAGGTCCTCCTCGTGGAAGGCGACCTCCCGGAAGCAGCCGACCACGGCCGCCGCCATGGAGACGGCCGGCAGTCCCTTGCCCTGGACGTCGCCGAGGATGACCCTGGCGCCGACGGGGGTGGCCACGGCGTCCTAGAAGTCACCGCCCACCCGGGCCTCGATGTCCATATACCCAGGCGGCGGCCTGGGCGCGGAAGACCCTGATCGGCACAGCCAGGACGGCCCCGGCGATCACCAGCAGGAAGTCCTCGGTCCGTCGCGCGCCCGGCGGGAGTTGTCAGACACGCCCGAGGGGGCGCGGCCCGTCGAGGGGCGCGCAACGGCCTCGCGCCCCTGGCTGTCGCACGTTCGGCCCAGTCGGCGGACCCGGATCACCGAGCGGACGTGAGCTGTCGATCCGCGGACGTCAGCGGTCGACCAGCGAGGTGGCCAGCTCCCGCAGCCCGTCGGCGAGCCGCTGCCCCTCGCCCCGCTCCATCAGCCGCAGGATCGGGTCGCTCTGCAGGGAGCCGAGCAGGAGGTGGCCGAGCAGTTCGGCGTCCAGGTCAGGGCGCTGTTCGGCGATTAGCGCGCTCAGGTGGCCGTGCCAGGACCGGTAGACCGGGTGGTCGCCGGGCGGGCCCTGGTCGGGCGGCCTCGGGGCGGTGGCAGCGGCGTGGCCGAGCGCGGCCAGCAGGCTCTTGTTCCGGGCGACGACGGCGACCATCGCGTCCAGGAAGGCGAGCATCCGCACCCGGGGCGGGGCGCCGGGCCCGAGCGGCGGCGGCCCGCTGCGCAGGGCTTCGTCCAGGTCGAGCGCCCGCTCCTGCATCAGCGCGAGCATCAGGCCCATCCGGCTGCCGAAGCGGTGGAAGACCGTCCCCTTGCCCACCCCGGCGGCGGCCGCGACCTGTTCCATCGAGATCTGCTCGGGCCGGTGGCCGGCGAGCAGTTCCTCGGTGGCCCGCAGGATCGCGCGCCGGTTGCGGATCGCGTCGGCGCGTTCGCGTCGGCCCTCGGCCATGGGCTGCCCCTCGTCGTCTCGTACCCGTGGATCGTACCCGTGGACAACTGGACCAGCGGTCCAGTACGGTCCCCGGTGGAAGCTGACCGCCGGTCCAGTTAATCCCGGGCCGGCCCCGACCAGGGAGGCACCATGCGACGAGTCCGGTACCACCGGTACGGCGGCCCCGAGGTCCTGACGGAGGAGGAGGCCGACACCCCGACCCCGGGGCACGGCCAGGTCCTGCTGCGCACGGAGGCGATCGGGGCGAACTTCGTGGACACCAGGTTCCGGCGCGGGGCGCCCGCCGGATCGGTCTTCCACCGGCCGCTGCCGGGCATCCTGACCGGCGATGTCGTCGGCACCGTCGAGGCGGTCGGCCCCGGCACGGGCGAGGAGCTGCTCGGACGGCGGGTCGCGGCGCTGGCCGAGGACGCCTTCGCCGAGTTCGTCCTCGCCGACGCCGCCTGGCTGGCCCCGATCCCCGACGGGCTCGACCTCGGTGCGGCCAGCATGCTGCCGATGGGCGCCCCGGTGGCGCTCGGCGCACTGCGCACCGGCCGCGTCGCCCCCGGCGAGACCGTGCTGGTCCACGCCGCCGCCGGCGGGATCGGCCACCTGGCCGTCCAGCTCGCCAAGGTGCTCGGCGCGGGCACCGTGATCGCCACCGCCGGCTCGGCGGCCAAACTCGACTTCGTCCGGAAACTCGGCGCGGACGTCGCCGTCGACTACGCCGCCCCCGACTGGCCCGAGCAGGTGCGCGCGGCCGCGTGCAGGGCGTGGACGTCGTCCTGGACTCGGTCGGCGGTCAGATCCTGCAACGCAGCTTCGAGGTGCTGGCCCCGCTCGGCCGGGTGGTGGTGTACGGCGCAGCCGACGGCGAGCCGGGCAGCGTGCCGGTGCTGCGGCTGTTCGGCCTCCACGCGGTGACCGGCTTCTCGCTGCTCGCCTGGCGCGCGGCCCGACCGGAACTCGCCCGCCGGGACATCGAGGAGTCCGCCGAGCACTTCGCGTCCGGCCGGGTGCGCACCGCGGTGCACACCCGCCTCCCGCTCGCCGAGGCGGTCACCGCCCACCGGCTGCTGGAGGAGCGCTCGCAGCTCGGCCGTATCCTCCTGCTGCCCTGACCCGAACGGCGCCGGGGCTGCCCTGACCCCGCGCCGAACGCCCGTACGGGCCCGCGGCAACAGCTCTCCTCACCGGCCGGCGGGTTCGGCGGCGAGCGTGCCGAGCAGGCTCAGCGCCTCCTCGGCACGGCTCCCGGGCGCGGCCGTGTAGACCACCAGCAGCTGGTGCGCGGCGCCCGGGGCGCGGAACCGCCGCCTCGGCGCTGATCGCACCGGGCGCCCTGCTGCTGCTCACCGTGCACGGCGACGCCTCCTGGGCAGCGCTGACGGTTCCGCTGCTGCCCTTCGGGGCCGGGATGGGGCTGGCGTTCACCCGGGCCGACGTGAGGCGCTCGCGGCCGGGTTCACCGGGGCCCTGCACGTCCTGGGGGGTCGTCCTCGCCGTGCTGTCCGCGGCGGGGGCGGTGCTCACCCACCGGGCGCTGCGGGAGGCGGCCCACCGGTGAGCAGGTGGTCCGCCCGGCCCCGGGGCGTGTCCTGCGGATCTTTGCCGGGGGCTCGGACCGGCCGGCCCTGGTGGTGGGGTCGTTGGGCCCTGGCCGGGGGCCCGGACCGGCCGCGATCCTGGTCGCCGGTCGCGCCGAAGGGACGCGGCGGACGGCAGCGAAAGGGCCTGGGCGATGGGCGAGTTGGTCACGGTGGGAGCGTTCGAGGGCGGGCTGGCGGGTGAGGCGCTGGCCGAGGCCCGGGCGCGGGTCGCGGCGGCCGCGGCGCTCGCCTCCGGGGCCGGGACGCTGGTGGAGTCGCTCCGGGTCAGGCTGGCCGGTGGGGCCGGTGGGGTGCTGGCGCAGGTGAACGCCGAGGTGGACGGGCGGCGGATCCGGGTGCAGCAGGCGGCGGCCGGGCTGGGCGACTCGCTCGACCGGGTGGCCGACTCCCTGCGCGGCAGGATCCGGGCCGTCACCAGTGCCTGGGCACCGCGCCCGTGGTCGGCGCAGACGCCCCCCACTCCCCCGGTGCCGCCCACGGGCGGTCGCCGGATCGTCCGGCGCAAGCAGCCCTCGCTGGTGTGGTGCTCGCCCGAGGCGGCGGCCCGGACGATGGACGCGATGGACTACGACATCCACCTGTTCACCGACCCGGCGACCGAGACCGACGCCGTGGTCTACCGGGTCGGGCCGACCGGCTACCGGCTGGCCCGGACGCTCCCGGCCGGTCCGTTCGGCCGCCGCACCGCGCCGATCACCCTCAGCCCGCACGGCGCGCCGCTGCTGACCGAGCAGCAGGCGGTCGACCGGCTGGAGGCCGCCGAGCTGCCGTTCCTGTTCTTCGCCCACCCCGTCGGCGGCCGGGGCCGGGTGCTCTACCGGCGCTTCGACGGCCAGCTGGGTCTGATCGCGGGCCGGGTCTGAGCCACGCGTGCCCCACCGGGCGGGATCCCGGTGGGGCACGGCGTCGGATCTGTTGCCGTCACATGTTGATCATGTGACCAGCCAGGCCGTGGATGGCCTCCTTGACCGCCTCGCCCAGGGTCGGGTGGGCGTGCACGTTGCGGGCGACCTCGTGGACGGTGAGGTCCCACTGCTGGGCCAGGGTCAGCTCGGGCAGCAGCTCGGTGACCTCGGGGCCGATCAGGTGGGCGCCGAGCAGCTCGCCGTGCTTGTTGTCGCTGATGACCTTGACGAAGCCGATCGGGTGGCCGAGGCCGTGCGCCTTGCCGTTCGCGGTGAACGGGAACTTGGCGACCTTGACGTCGTAGCCCAGCTCGCGGGCCTGCGCCTCGGTGTAGCCGAAGGAGGCGATCTGCGGCTGGCAGTAGGTGGCGCGCGGGATCATGGCGAAGTCGACCTCCATGGTCTCCGCCCCGCCGATGGTCTCGGCGGCGATCACGGCCATGGTCTCGGCGGCGTGTGCCAGCATCAGCTTGGCGGTGACGTCGCCGATCGCGAAGATGTGGTCGACGCTGGTTCGGCCGCGGCCGTCCACCGCGATGGCGTTGCGGTCGGTCAGCTTGACCCCGGTGTTCTCCAGGCCGTAGCCGTTGACCCGCGGCGCGAAGCCGATCGCCTGGAGCACCTTGTCGGCCTCCAGCACCTGCTGCTGACCGTCCTTGGTGACGGTGACGCGGACCTTGGCGTTCGGGTCACTGTCGTCGATCGACTCGACCCGGGTGGAGGTGAGCACCTCGATGCCCAGCTTGCGGTACTGCTTGGCGAGTTCGGTGGAGACCTCGACGTCCTCCAGCGGGACCACGCGGTCCAGGAACTCGACGATGGTGACCTTCACGCCGTAGTTGTGCAGCACGTAGGCGAACTCGACGCCGATCGCGCCGGCGCCCGCGATGACGATGCTCTCCGGCAGTTGCTCGGTGAGGATCTGCTCCTCGTAGGTGACCACGCGGTCGCTCAGGCTGGTGCCGGGCAGCAGGCGGGTGGTGGCGCCGGCCGCGATGATGCAGTGGTCGAAGGTGACGACGTCGAAGCCGCCGCCGCTGAGCGCGACCTGCAGGGTGTGGTCGTCGACGAAGGTGCCCCAGCCGTCGTACTCGGTGATGCCGTTCTTCTTCATCAGGTAGTGGACGCCCTTGACCCGGCCGTCGGCCACCGAGCGGCTGCGGCGGAAGGCCTCGCCGAAGTCGAAGGTCACCTGGCCCTCGACCTTGATGCCGAAGGTCTTGGCCTCCTTGGTGAAGATGTGGGCCAACTCGGCGTTGCGCAGCAGGGCCTTGGAGGGGATGCAACCGACGTTGAGGCAGACGCCGCCCCAGTACTTGGCCTCGATGACCGCGACCTTCAGGCCCAGCTGGGCCGAGCGGACGGCGGCGGTGTAGCCGCCGGGGCCCGCGCCGAGGACGACGACGTCGTAGTGCGTGCTCATGTTGCTGACTCCTCCGAGGGTGTCACGGTGTCGTGATCTCGGTCCCATGGTGTCAGGACCGGGCTCGGCGCACCCACCGGGTCTCGGCGGATGCGCTCCGCGCGGCACCGTACAGGGCGCGGGCCCGGATTGTCAGTGGTGTCCGCTACGGTGGCTCGCACTCGGCCCCACCAGGGGCGATGTCGGAGGGGAGGCTCCGGATGGACGGTATGCGCACGGCAGGCGGGTGGGCCCGCCGCCCGAGGACGGCAGCGGGCCCACCCTGGCGTCAGGCGGTCACCTCGTGGGCGCCGGCCCCTCCGCCGGAACCACTTTCCGTACCACTCATACCCGCGCCGGCCGCGGTCTGAGCGCCCGGGCGCCGGGCCGGTACGGGCCGCTGCAGCGAGGAGAGGTCCCAGGCGTAGGTGCCGACGGCGTGGGCGATCACGCCGATGTTGACGTCGAAGGCGTCCATGTCGATGTTGTCCAGGTCGTCGCAGGCCTTGTGGTAGCAGACGTCGAAGGCGGTGCCCGCCGTGCCACCGTAACGGGCCTGCTGCTCCGGGGACTTGATCACCTCGGCGCCGGTGTCGGTGCCGCCGGCCGGGATGCCCGCGTCGATGAACGGTCCGTAGTCGGAGCGGCCGTTGAAGGCGGAGGGGTCGTGTGGCAGCTCGCGGCCGTCCAGGTACTCGGTCAGGTCCCGCTCGATCTGCGCCGAGCCCTCGGGGCCGGCGCCGCCGCCGGCACTGCCGGAGCCGTTGTAGACGAACTGCGCGTAGTTGGGGGAAGCGATCATGTCGAAGTTGAGGTAGAGCCGGATCCTCTTCCGATCCGCCTCGGCGAGTGACCTCACGTACGCCTCGGAGCCCCGGAGGCCGAACTCCTCGGCGGACCACCAGGCGAACCTGACCTTGTTCTTCACCGGACGGACGCCGAGGTGCTTGGCGACCTCCAGGATGCCGGCCGAGCCGGAGCCGTTGTCGTTGATGCCGGGCCCGGCCGGGACGGAGTCCAGGTGAGCGCCGATCATCACGGTGTTCCCCGGGTCGCCGCCGCGGGTCTCGGCGATGACGTTCCAGGTCTTGCGCGGCTCCATGACGGTGCGGAGGTCGAGCTTGATGCGCACCGGCCCGGCGGCGGCCTTCGCGGCAAGCGCCTCCCCGGCGGCCTTGGTGATCCCGCCAGTCGGGACCTTCCCGGCGCTCGGCTCACCCAGGGTCCCGTTGAGGTCGCCGTCGGCGTTGTTGTAGATGATCGCGCCGACGCCACCGGCCGCCGCGGCGGCGGCCTGCTTCTCGGCGAAGCCGCACCCGCCGCGCCGGATCAGCGCGATCCGGCCGGTGACGGCGCCGGCCGGGTAGTCGGCGGGTGCGCAGCCGGTGGTGGCGCTGACCGGTGCCACGGCCAGGTCGGCGGTCAGACCCGCCTCCGGGCCGCTCACCGAGTACGTCATGGCGATCACCGGCACCGACTCCGCCTGCGGGGACACCACGTCCAGGCGCTCCGAACGTGCCTCGAAGAACGTGTACTCGAACTCCTGCCTGGACACCTTGAGCCCGGCCCGCCACGCCTGCTCGTAGATGTACCGCGCGGACTCGTCGTGCCCCTTCGAACCGGCGGCTCTGGTACCCCCGTTGCGGTCAGCGAAGCGTTGCAGCGCGGCCAGCGTCTCGTGCGCGTCCTCGGCGCTGCTGGCCTCGACCAGGCGCTCGGCGAGCTTCGCGCCCCGGCGCGCCGGGTCCGCGTCGGCGTTCGCGCTGCCGGTGCCGACCAGCAGCATCGGGGTGACGAGGGCGGCGACGGTCAGCACGGCGCCCGCGCGGCTCCGGTGACGGACGGTGCGCGGGCGCGGTATCGGGGTGGCGTGGTCGAACGGGGCGGAACGGTCGAACGGGGAGGTCTGACGATGGCTGCGCAGTTGCAAGGCGACTCCTTCCGACGGTCCGTGAACTCACGATTTGACAGGACCGGAACCGCCTTGCCAAGCCCGCCGCGCGGCCGCGACATGCGGAGGACGGCATCCGCGGTGATCCTGGAGGTGGGGGCCTCTCATCCAGGAGGGTGACCGCATGTCCATGTTGGATAAGCTCAAGAGCCTGCTGAAGGGGCACGAGGAGCAGGCCGAGAAGGGCGTCGACAAGGCGGGCGACACCGTCGACGAGCACACCCGGGGCAAGTACAGCGACCAGGTCGACGCAACCCAGGAGCACGTCAAGGACCAGTTCCGCGACCAACCGCCGCAGTAGCGCGCGGCGTCAGTGCCGGTCGGCCGGGCCGGGCGTCGGCGTCATCGAACCGCCACCCCGGTCCGGCCGCTGTTCCGGTTCCCCGTCGGCCTCCCCGCCCGCGCCGCAGTTCTCGCACGGCCCCGGGCCGGGCCGCTCGCGCAGCCGCCCGCACTCCGGGCACACCCGGTCCAGCCAACAGGCCGACTCGCCGCCTTCGTCCATGCCCCGATTCTGCCCGGAGCAGCGCCGGGAGCGCGAGTAGACACTGTCTACAGCCGACTGGTAGACAGTGTCCATGACTGATCAGGACAGGGACCTGCGCGCCCGACTGGTGGCCGCGGGCGTCGAACTGGTGGCCCGGGACGGCGTCAACGCGCTCGGCCTGCGCGAGATCGCCCGCCACGCCGGGGTCTCGCACGGAGCGCCGCGCCGCTACTTCCCCACCCACCGCGAGTTGCTCGCCGCCATCGCCCGGCACGGCTTCGGCAAGCTCACCGACGCCCTGGCAGGCGCCGACGCCCTCACCGCCAGCACCGGCGCCGGCGCGCGCACCCGCCTCGCCGCCCTGGCCCGCACCTACCTCGCTTTCGCGGCGGCCAATCCCGGCATGTTCGAGCTGATGTTCCGTCACGACCTCCTGGAGGGCAGCGCCGCCGAGCTGCGCCGCACCACCCTGCCGCTGTTCCTGACCTTCGCCGGCCTGGTCGCCGAGGTCCACCCCCAGTGCGACGATCCGACCGCCACCACCGCCGCTCTCTGGGCCAACCTGCACGGCCTCGCCCAGCTGCGCGCCTGGGGCAGCCTGCGGCTGGTCGCCGGCGGTGACGACATCGACCCGCTGCTGCGCGCCGCCCTGGACGCCCACCTCGGCCCGGCCACCCGGTGACGCAGTCCACGCCCGCCCGCAGAAGGTCGGCGAGCCCGGCGACCCTCCGGCCCGGCTACGGCGATCGGGCCCGTTGCGTCGCAACCCCGCTTCCGGCGCCGGTGCAACCACCTGGTCGGTGTGCGGGGTCATGTCGGATGTGAACTCCGACGCAACGCAGCACGAGCCCCGGCGGAGCGACGACCTCGCGACGGGCCCGCTCCGCTGGCAGGACGAGCCGGAGAACCTCCGCTCCGACACCGAGTTCACCCGGATCTCCCTGGCCGCCGGAACAGCGGTCTACCGCGCCAGCCGCACCGGCGTCCACGCCCTCGGCGCCGTGCCCGCGGCCTCCCGGCTGGGTCCCGGTGATCGGCGGCCGGCGGGTAGCGCCGGCCGCGGCGATCGTGCCGGCGGCCCTCGGCGGGCTGGTGCTGACCGGCGTACTGGTCGAGTGGTCGCTCGGGATCCTCGGCATCATCCCCGGCCTGCACTACCCCAACGACTCGTGGCGGGTACTGGCAGTGTGCTGCCAGGCCCTGATGGTCCTGTGGGGTCCGCTGCTGCTGGCCGTCACCTACGCCTACTGGGTGCGGCGCTGCCGCTGAGCTCGCACCGGCGGCTGTGCACGAGACTCGTCGAGCTCGTTGCGGCGGGCACCGACCTGCCGTCGTGAGGACGGCGCCGCGGCGCTCGCGGGACGAACGCGGAGCCTGCTCTCGCAGGTGGCTCATCGCGGCTACAACCCCGCGGAGTCCGGGAGCCCGCGAACAGAGGAGGCCAGCAGGTCAGGCGTCCTGGTGCCCTTGATCTGCCGGAGGCAGAGCTTCTCCCAGTCCTCTTCCATCACGTGGTGACAGGGACGTGGTGGATGCTCCCGTCGTGCCGATCAACCAGGTAGGGGCCGCTGCCAACAAGGTTGTCGCGCCGATAGCGGGTACGGGCACACCTCGCCGCATCCCAGAAGACGAGCCGGCCGACCTTACGCTCCTCCACGCGCTGGACGGCCGACTCCGGAACCGGCCTCGCCCACGCCAGCCGTTCTCCGGCCAGCAGGGACTCGACACGCTCGACGGCACTGCCCCTGGAGATCGCCGGCCCGCCGATGTCACGTTCCCCCGCGCTGCCCTGTCCACCTGACAGGTGCGGCCGTTCCGCACCACCGCGAGCACGGAGCGAAGGGAGCACCGCCATGAAGGCTGTCATCGTGTGCGTCTCGGTTTCCCACGGCAACACCAGGAGGATCGCCGAGGCCATGGGCCGGGCCCTGGCCGCCCCGGTGGTCGAACCCGAACAGCTGGATCCGGCCGAACTCGCCGCCTACGACCTGGTGGGCTTCGGCTCCGGGATCTTCACCGGGACGGTCCACCCGAGGCTGCGCAGCTTCGTCCGCTCGATCCCGCCGGCGACACCCCGCCGGGCGTTCGTCTTCGCCACCAGCGGACTGCCCGCCCCCCGGTTCCGGCCCTCCACCCGCCCCCTGGTGCGACTCCTCGAACCGAAGGGCTTCGAGGTGGTCGACACCTTCACGGCGCGAGGGTACGACACCTGGCTCCCGTTCAGGCTCGTCGGCGGCATCAACCGGCACCGGCCGGACGCCGGCGATCTGGCGGCGGCCCGGGTGTTCGCCGAAGGACTGCGGCCCCGGCCCGGCACGGCGTCCTGACCTGGCCGGGCCGGTCACTCGACGGGTTGGAGGGCCCGCGTCTGACACACCGTCGTCGGCGCGGACCGGCGGCGGGTAAAAACCAGCATCAGGGCGAGCTGCGTCACCGCCCCGACCGCCTGGCCCAGCCACACGCCGTTCACCCCCAGCGGTCCCGACAGCCCGGCTGACGAGGCGAGTTGGGCGCCGAGGCCGAGCAGCACCGAGGCCACCAGCGGCCGCCCGGCGCCGGTCGCCTGGTGGACGCCGCCGAGGGCGACCACCAGGGCGTACGGCAGCAGGTAGAGCGCCGCCATGCGCAGGAAGCCGACGGACTGGGCGGCCACCGCCTGGTCGTCGGTGAAGAGCGAGGTCAGCGGACCGGCCAAGGAGGCGGACAGCACCGCCGCCCCCGCGCCGAGCAGCGCGGCGAAACGGACGGTGGCACGCCGGAGCGCGCCCAGGGCGGCGCGGGCACCGGCGCCCGCGAGGTGCGCGGCGCGGAGCGCGGCGGCCTGGCGCACGGCGTAGAAGGCCATGGTGACGACCAGCAGCAGCCGGTAGCCGATCCCGTACCCGGCCACCGCCGCCACGCCGAAGCCCGCCACCAGGCCGAGCTGGGCCGTACCGACCGCCATCCGGGCGGAGAAGTCCAGGCCGAAGGGCGCACCGGCACGGACGATCCGGAGCGCCGCCGAGCCGACGCCCCAAGCCGCCCCGCCCGTGCGCGGACGCAGGCGCAGTGTGACGGCGAAGGCCACCGCCCGGGAGGCCGCCAGTGCCAGAGCCGCACCGGTGACGCCGAGGGCGGGCAGCGGGCCGGGGCCGAGGATGAGCAGCGGGTCGAGCACCAGCAGCAGGGCGTTGGAGAGCAGGGCGATCCGCATCGGGGTGCGGGTGTCGCCGGCGCCCTTGAAGAGTTCGTCGGCGACGCGCTGGGCGAAGAAGAGGGCGAAGGCCGGGAAGGCGACGGTGAGGTACTCGCCGGCCCGGGCGGCGGCCTCACCGTCCAGGAAGGCGGCGGCGAGCCGGTCGCGCAGCAGGAAGCCTGGCACGCCGAGGGCGACGCCGCCGACGGCGCAGAGGCGCCAGGCGGCACGGGTGGTGCGGGCGGCCTCGTCATGGTCGCCGGCGCCGAGGGCGTGGGAGAGCCGGACGCTGGTGCCGGAGGCGACCACCAGGACGAGTCCGAGCAGCAGGTTCTCGACAGTGCCGGCCAGGGTGACGGCGGCGACGGCGGTGCCGCCCAGGCAGGCCACCCAGAGGGTGCCGATCACCGAGGCGATCACCCCGGACAGCAGTTCGACGTAGACCGGTCCGGCCAGTGCGGCTAGTTGGGACGGTTGGGACGGTTGCCCACGCATGCTTCCCCCTGTTCCGTCGCCCACGCCGACGCGGGGCGACGCCCCCGACGACATCGACGACATCAGTGACATTTACTGCATCGATTCGAGCTATACCGAAACAGAGATACATCGAAACGATCTATCTCTGCAAGAGGTATCATGACCGATCCACGGGGCGCACTCCGACGAAAGGGCCTCAACCGTGCTGACCCTCGCGATACTCGGCTTCCTGTACGACCAGCCGCTGCACGGCTACGAGCTCAAGTCCCGGATCACCGGCCTGACCGGCCACGTCCGGCCGGTCAGCGACGGCGCGCTCTACCCCGCCATCACCCGGCTGGAGAAGGCCGGGTTGCTCAACCGCCGCACCGAGCCGGGCAGCGGGGCGGCGCCGCGTCAGACCCTGGAACTGACCGAGGAGGGCCGGGTCGAGCTGCTGCGCCGACTGGCCGACCCGGAGCAGGCCGAGATCACCGACCAGGTGCGCTTCTTCACGCTCGCCGCCTTCCTGCACCATCTGGCCGACCCGCCCCGCCAGGCCGCCGTCCTGCGCCGCCGCCTGGCCTTCCTGGAGGCGCCGAGCAGCTTCTTCTACGACCGGGACGGCGGCCCGGTCACCGCCGAGCGCGAGTCGAACCCGTTCCGGCGTGGCATGCTGCTGGTCGCCCGGGCCTCCGGCGCCGCCGAGCGGGCCTGGCTGACCGGAACCATTGCCGAGCTGGAGCGTTAGGTGTTCCGTCCGGTGAGGTCAGGGCCTCCCCCACAGATCTTTGCCGGGCCCCACGGCCTGTCGGCGCACCCGGCCGAACAGCAGGACGACGGAGCGGAATTAGGCCTCTCCATAGCTGGCCCCACCCGACCCCCGCGTCGCTATGATGACCTGTCTCACGACCTCGGCGCCCCTCCGCGGCGTGATCCACCACCGCGCTCCGCGCGTCTCCTGGAGGCAGCCGTGCCCAGTCAAGTGACCGCAGCCGTCCCTCCCGTCCCGCTGAGGCTGGACGACATCCCCGGTTGGTTCTTCGGTCTGGACCGGGCCGCCTTCGCGCACCTGCTCTCCCGCCAGAGCGAGGCCGGGGTCAAGGGCGACATCCTGGAGCTCGGCAGCTACCTCGGCCGCAGCGCCGTACTGCTCGGCGACCACCTGCGGACCGGCGAGCGGCTGACCGTCTGCGACCTGTTCGACTCCGAGGCGGGCGATGCCGACAACGCCGCCGAGATGGCGATGTCCTACCGGAAAACGCTCACCCGCAGCGCCTTCGAGTCCAACTACCTGGCCTTCCACGCCGAGTTGCCCGAGATCGTCCAGGCGCCCACCTCGGTGCTGGCCGACGGCCGGATCCCGGCCGGCAGCTGCCGGTTCGTCCACGTGGACGCCTCCCACCTGTACGAGCACGTCGCCGGGGACATCGCGGTGGCCAAGGCCGCACTCGCCGAGGACTGCCTGGTCGCGCTGGACGACTACCGTTCCGAGCACACCCCGGGCGTCTCGGCGGCGGTCTGGGAAGCGGTCTTCACCGGCGGCCTGCGCCCGGTGCTGCTCACCCCGATGAAGTTCTACGGCACCTGGGGCGACGCCGCGGCCGCCCGGCAGGTCCTGCTGGAGCGCGACTGGCAGGCCGAGGGCTACACCGTTGACGAGGACACCATCGCCGGACAGCGCGTGCTGCGGCTCAACTACCGGGTCAAGACGCCCGCGTCCGTCCAGCGCTCCACCCCGCGCCGGCTGGCGCTGGACCTGCTGCCCCCGGTCGCCACCCGGGCGACCCGCCGGGTGCTGCGGACGCTGCGCGAGCGCCGCACCGTCCGGCCGACGCCGAACGCCTGAGCCCCAGCGGGCAGGCCCCGGCTCGGGCGCATTCGGCTCGGGCACGAGGACGTAGGCGGGCACCGAGCCGAGCAGCCGACCGCGGCAGCCGCGAGCAGCACCCGGTCCAGCCCCTAGAAGGGCGCGGCACCGCCCTGCTGGAACAGCACTCCGAAGGCCGCGACCCCGAGGGTCTGCCCCAGCTGACGGAAGGTGGTCATGGCCCCGGCGGCCACGCCCGCCCGTTCCGGGGGCAGTGCCGCGAACACGGCGGCGCCCATGGCCGGGCCCATCAGGCCCACGCCGACGCCGGTCAGCACCAGGCCGCTCAACCGGCAGCTCCGGCCGCCCGGCCAGCTCCACCACCGCCCCGTACGGGCGGTCGCCCTCCCGCAGGACTCCGGCCACCAGGTCGACCAGCCCGTCCAGCGCCTCGCCGGTGAGGGCGGGGTGGGCGGGATGGGCGGCGACCAGCTGGAGCAGGCAGTTGTCGTTCCAGGTGGTGTTGCGCCGGACGGACAGCGAGACCAGCAGGTCGGTGGGCGCGGCGGCGTTGCGGGCGATCTCGTGCCAGACGAACGGGTAATCGCCCCGGCCAGTTGGCGCAGGACGTCCGGTTCGAGGTCCGCTGGGGCCTGTCTTCGAGCTCCCGTCGTCCGCCCCGCAGGCGCGAGTTTGAAGACAGGCCCCAGAGCCAGGCTCCGGTAGTCCCCGGGGTGGTGCAGGTGCTTGAGCGCCTCGACGTCGTCCATCCCGCGGTTCCCCCCCCCCCCCCCCCGAGTCGTCCATGTCGGCGCGCCGGGCTAGCAGCCGGGCGCACCGCCGGGAACCACTTGCCTGAATTCGCCCGGTCTTGGCCGAGTCCCGATCGATACGGCTGTTGCGATGCCCGCCCGATGATCGAATCCGCTCAGCCCAGCGCCCGCACCTCCGCCAGCACATCCAGCCCGAGCCCCGGATCCGCGTCCTCGGGCAGGTTGACGGACAGCCGGGTGACCAGCCCCGCGTAGCGGCGGTGGATCTCCCGCGCGACCTCCTCCACCGAGCCGGACACCGCGAAGGCGTCGAAGACCTCGTCGTCGATCAGCGCGGCCATCTCCGCCCAGCGCCCGCGCACCGAGTGGGTGTGCAGTTCCTCCTGCAGCGCCTCCCAGCCGTGCTGCGCCAGCACCGGACGGTACGCGGGGGTCGACGCGTAGAACGCGAGCCGCTCGCGCACCGCGGCCCGGTTCGCGGTCAGCTCCTCCTCGGTGCGGCCGGTGGCGGTGAGTACATTGCCGACGACCTCGAACGGCCGCTGCGTCCACCCGGCACCCTCGGCCTCGGCTCGCTGGCGCTCCTCGGTCAGCCCGGGCAGCACCTGCTCGGACAGGTAGGCGGTCGAGGAGAACGGGTGGCTGAGGAAGCCGTCGGCCACCGCCCCGGCGGTGCGGGTCATCAGCGGCCCGACGCCCGCGAGCAGGATCCGCGGCACCCCGGCCGGGATCGGGTCCGGCGAGAACACCGGCGTCATCACCGTGTGGGTGTAGAACTCGCCCCGGAAGCACAGCCGTTCACCGGTCTGCCAGCTGTGCCAGATCGCCCGCACCGCCTGCACGTACTCGCGCATCCGGGCGGCCGGACGGTCCCAGGGCATCCCGAAGCGCTTCTCGATGTGCGGCTTGACCTGCGACCCCAACCCGATGACGGCCCGTCCGCCGGAGGCCGCGTGCAGGCCCCACGCCTGGTAGGCCAGCGTCATCGGGGTACGGGCGAAGGCCACCGCGATGCCGGTGGCCAGTTCGATCGACTCGGTGCGGTCGGCGGCCCGGGCGAGCTGGAGGAACGGGTCGTACGCCGTCTCGGCGACCACCAGCCGGTCCATGCCCCGGCGTTCGGCCTGCTCGGCGGCGTCGAGGATGCCCGCCGGGTGCCCGGAGGCGGTGGCGTCGAGGCGGAGGGGGGCGGGTCGGTCCATGGTGGTGCTCCTGGTCGCGGGCTGCGGTGCTACCGGCTAGCCTGCCACGCCGTCAACGCCGCTCCGTGCCACCCCGACCGCGAACAGCCGGTCCAGGTGCCGGTCGACGGCGGTGAGCGCGGCAGCCGGCTCGACCACGTTCAGCTCCAGCAGCGTGGTGAACCCGGTGAGCGCGAGCAGCAGGTCCGTCTCCACCACCGGGTCGCAGTCCGCCGCGATCAGGCCGTCGGCGATCGCCTGCCGGACCACCTGCTCCACCATGGCCCGCCCGCGCAGCAGGGCGGCCCGCGCCCGCGCTCGGACCTCCTCGTCGTGCAACGCCTCCAGCACGTAGGCGGCGCTCATCCGGCTGGTCGCCCGCGCGTCGGCGTGCAGCGGCAGCAGCTCGACCAGCATGGCCCGCAGCACCCGGCGCGGGTGCGGGCGCTCGCCGAGCCCGGCGAGCGCCCGGCCGACCCGCAGCGCGCTCTGCTCCCCGGCCAGGTACAAAGCGGAGGCAGAACGGAAGGGGGTCGGGTGGGGGACGAGGGT